>CACZOE010000017.1 GCA_902782695.1 uncultured Lachnospiraceae bacterium
AGAGTCGGCACTATATATAGTGACGGCTCTTTTTGTTTTGTGTATATGTTGTACTACTGCCGAAAAATGGGTATCCGAGAACGGTTTTTGTGACTAGTGGGGTGCCCCATTTTTCGGCTATTTCTCTATGTTTTTGGCAAAAAAAGCCTTGCATTTTGATTTATCGTGGGGTAATATAAATACCAAGTGGGACGAAGTGGGGGTATTTATCCACATAATGTCACGAAGTGGAGAATAAATATCGACATTGTCCACTATTTTTTGCTTTAAAGGATAAATCTTAGAAAGGAGGGAAATATAATGGGCTATTTTATGACTGGCGAGTACAGACATAGTATAGATGCTAAAGGCAGACTCATTATTCCGTCCAAACTAAGAGATGCACTGGGGTCACGAGTTTATGTGACGATCAGTATAGATAAATGTCTTTCGGTTTACTCAATAGAGGAATTCGGAAAGTTTACTGAAAATCTGAAAGACCAGATAGATACCAGTACAGCAGAAGGAAGAAAGATAAGAAGATCATTTCTGGCAAATGCAGCTGACTGCGAGCTTGATTCTCAGGGAAGAATTATTATTCCAAACAATCTGAGAAATTATGCAGGACTTGGAAAAGATGTAGTTATCGTAGGTAACATGGAAAAGGCTGAGATCTGGGATAGAGCCAGATATGATGAAGACTTTGATGATCCTGATTTCTCTCAGGAGAACATTGCTAAGAAGGTAGAAGAACTGCATATCAGACTGTAGGAAACAAAAGACTGGCAGAGACGTCTGATGATGGAGGATGGATATGGAGTTTAAACATATTCCGATAATGCTGAATGCGGTTATTGAAGGTCTTGATATAAAACCTGATGGGATATATGTAGACGGGACTCTGGGTGGAGCCGGTCATTCAAGTGAAATAATTAAAAGGTTATCAACAAATGGTCTCCTCATTGGAATAGATCAGGATGAGGATGCTATAAAGGCTGCTTCAGAAAGGCTTAGTGAATATAACAATAAAAAAATAGTTAGAAACAATTATGTGAATTTCAAATCTGTTCTGAGAGAACTTCAGATAGAAGGAGTTGATGGAATCCTTCTTGATCTCGGAGTGTCCTCCTATCAGCTGGATAACAAGGACAGGGGCTTCTCCTATAGAGAAGATGCACCTCTCGATATGAGGATGGACAGAAGCAGAGATTATACAGCACGAGATATTGTTAATGATTATTCTGAAGCAGATTTAAAAAGGATACTGGGCAGCTATGGCGAGGAAAAATTTGCAGGGCGCATAGCTGCAAATATAGTAAAGCAGAGGCGGACAAAGCCTATTGAGACCACATTTGAATTAAACGACATTATAAAGGCTTCTATACCTGCAGCTGCCAGACGAAGTGGTGGGAACCCCTGCAAGAAATCCTATCAGGCGCTTCGTATAGAGCTGAATAATGAACTTACGGTTCTTGAAGAAGCGCTTGAGGATATGATCGATTCTCTTAAACCAGGTGGAAGGCTGGCTATAATTACATTTCACTCCCTGGAGGACAGAATAGTAAAGAATGCCTTTAGAACAGCTGAGAATCCATGTATATGTCCACCGGAATTTCCGGTATGCACCTGCGGAAGAAAATCAAAAGGAAAGGTTATTACGAAAAAACCGATAGTAGCTGATGAAGAAGAGCTGGAGATGAATCCGAGAAGCAGCAGTGCAAAACTGAGAGTATTTGAAAAGAGATAAAACTCTTTGATGAAAATAGATTTTAAATAGTGTGTATTAGAAAAAATAGACGAGGGGAACGGTATGGCAAGAAGAGCAAGTGATATGTACTACGTTGATGGCAGTACAGTAAGAAGAATTGCTCCTGAAAGGGAGATAGTTGAAAGACCTGTCAGAAAAAGAAAATCCAGAACATACAGAGGAGCTGCAGCTAAGGCTGAAGGTTCTCTTGGTTTTGATTTCAGTTATATGCTTGTTCTTTCTATAATGCTTATAATTATGATCATTTCCTGTGTTGTCATGCTTAGCGTTCAGGGAAGCGTTGAAAGCAAGGAAAAGAATATAGAGTCACTGCAGAGAGAACTTGAATCAGTTCAGGCAGATAATGATGCATATGAGGACTCACTTAACAATATGTATTCAATGGATGACATTTATACTATTGCAACAGGTGAGTTAGGTATGGTATATTCTCAGAATGGTCAGATTATCAAGTATGACAAAGAAGAAGGAGATTACGTGAAGCAATATTCTGACGTGCCAAGAACAGTTGACTGATTTTTTAGCGTGGAATTTGATATGAGTGGAAGCAGAAGAAAAAAACCAAAGAGAAGAGTGTTTACAGGGAGGATGCGTTTGCGTCTTCTCATTTTGCTTTTTATTGTAACCTTGGGATTTTGTGCGGTTATAGGAGCAATATGTTATTACAATTTCATAAAAGGAGACAAATACTCGGAGAAGGTTCTCAGCCAGAATAATTATGAGAGCATCTCGGTTCCCTTCAAAAGAGGAAATATTTACGACTGTAATGGTTCTATCCTTGCTACGAGTAATAAAGTATATAACCTGGTTATTGAACCTAAGAATATACTTTCCAGTGCCCGTACAGAGGAGGATACCAGAGCAACTCTGTATAAATTTTTTGGTGTAACCAAAGAGGAGATGGATGAATACCTTAAGGACAGTGAATCCTGGTACAAGGTGATCAGAAAGAAGCTGACCTACGATGAGGTTAAGGATTATCAGGCGTACATGAAGAGTGGTGAAGCCGGAAGAGTTTCAGGTATCAGACTTCAGGATGAGTACGTGAGAAGTTATCCGAACAATGAGCTGGCATGTCATATGCTTGGTTTCGTCGTTAGTGGAAACGAAGGTATCGGTGGAATTGAGGGAAGCTATAATTCTTACCTGAATGGTCAGAACGGCAGAACCTATTCCTATCTGGGAAAGGACTACAGCCTGCAGAAGAGTCTGGAGCGTCCTGTTGACGGTGACAGTCTGGTTACCACTATCGATACAGAAACCCAGAGAATCGTTCAGAAGAAATGTACTGAATTCATGAATGAAATGGGAGCTAAGAATATATCAGTTCTTGTTATGAATCCTAAGAACTGTGAGATACTTGCGATGTATAACTCACACCAGTTTGATCCGAACGATGCTTATTCCATGGTGCCTACCAAATATCAGTTCAAAGAATATCAGGATATGTCTGATGATGCATTTAAGGCCATCGCTGATGAAATGTCTGATGAGGAAAAGCTGAAAGCTTTGAATGACCTTTGGAGAAGTTTTGTTATAAGCGATTCCTTTGAACCGGGTTCCACTTATAAAACCTTTACCATCTCAGGTGCTCTTGAGGATGGCGTTATTACTGGAAATGAGGAATTCTATTGTGATGGTATCCAGCATGTAGCTGACTGGGATATCAAGTGTCATAATGTTTATGGTCATGGGATGCTTACAGTTCCGAGAGCTCTTGAACAGTCCTGCAATGACTGTCTCATGCAGATAGCAGCACTTGAGGGTTCTACCATATTTGATAAATATCAGGTACTGTTTGGCTTCGGCCAGAAGACCAATATCGATATAGCCGGAGAGGGTAGTGACGATGACCTGTATTCCATGGTATATCATGAAGATACGCTAAATCCGGTTGAGCTTGCTACTTCATCCTTTGGACAGGGTGTTACCGTTACGATGATGCAGCTGGGAACAGCATTCTGCTCAGTTGTAAATGGCGGATATTATTATCAGCCTCACGTAGTAAAGCAGATACTTGACTCTGATGGAAATCTGGTTCAGAACTATGATAAGATTCTCGTCAGAAGAACCATATCTCGTGATACTTCTGAACAGATGAAGCAGATTCTTAAAGAGGTTGTTGAGGAAGGTACCGGTCGAAAGGCTATAGTTGAAGGCTATGAGATAGGTGGAAAGACAGGTACCGCTGAGAAACTTCCTAGAGGAAATGGAAAATATATTCTTTCGTTTATTGGTTTCTCACCTGTGGAAGATCCTCAGGTAGTTATATACTGTGTTGTTGATGAGCCGGGAGCAGATGATCAGTCAAGTTCAGCTGCAGGAACTCTGCTTTTCAACAAAATAGCAGAAGAGCTTCTTCCATATATGAACATTTATAAAACCGGAGATGCAACTCCATCAGATGCTATAGGTACAGATGAGATAGCAACCCCTGTTTTTGAAGGAGCTGCCCCTGAGATAAGCGTTGCAGGAAGTACACTTGAGGAAAATGCCCAGCCGGCAGAGGCTGCCAGCCAGGGTGATGCGACTGAGTCGCAATAGTTGGAGGTAATTATGAAAGGAAAGAACGTTATAGTAGCAGGTGCCGGAAAAAGTGGTGTAGCAGCCACAGGTCTGCTTCTTAGAAATGGAGCAAAAGTAACTCTGTATGACGGAAATGCGGAGCTGGATAAGGATGAACTGCTGGCTGGTTTTGCTGGAGCAGGAAATATAAATATAGTTCTGGGTGAACTGAGTGATGAACTTCTCAGTGATGCGGATCTTTTCATAATTAGTCCTGGAATATCTGTAGAAGCTCCTTTTGTTGAAAAGGTTAAAGAGGCTGGAATTCCTATATGGAGTGAGATAGAACTTGCATATTATTTTAACAAAGGTAAAATAGCAGCGATAACAGGTACAAATGGAAAAACCACCACAACTACTCTGGTGGGAGAAATATTTAAGGAATTTACTAAGGATTATCTGGTGGTAGGAAATATCGGTCTTCCTTATACAAGATTTGCTGATACTACTACAGAGAATACTTATGTGGCTGCTGAGATAAGCAGCTTCCAGCTGGAGACTATTCATGATTTCAGACCTCGTGTGTCCGCAATCCTGAATCTGACTCCGGATCATCTGAACAGACATCATACCTTTGATAATTATGCGGCAGCTAAGCTACGCATAACAGAGAATCAGACTGAGGATGATTTTATAGTTCTTAATTATGATGATCCTGAGATACTGAAAAGAACAGAGGGAATAAAAGCAAAGATCTGTTATTTCAGTCATAATACTGAGCCTGAACGTGGAGCATTTACAAGAGACGGCAAGATATATGTAAAAAATGATGGCGTTGAGGAATATGTTCTTGATATAGACAGAATCAAGATCCTTGGTGAGCATAATCTGGAAAATGTACTTGCTGCAGTATGTATCTCTTATTTTATGGATATTCCTTTAGAGGTTATAAGAGATACGGTATATAGCTTTAAGGGTGTTGAACATAGAATCGAATTTGTTCGCGAGGTCAGAGATGTCAGATACTATAATGACTCTAAAGGAACAAATCCTGATGCTGCAATAAAGGCAATAAAGGCTATGAAATCCACTACACTCCTTATCGGCGGTGGTTATGATAAGGGTTCTGACTATGATGAATGGGTGGCATGTTTCCCTGGAAAAGTCAGATATCTGGTTCTTATCGGTGAGACCTCTGATAAGATAATGAAATGCTGTAAGGATCATGGATTCAATCAGGTTGTTAAGGTTGAAAAACTTGAGGATGCAGTTAATTTCTGCTACAGTCATGCGAAGCCGGGAGACGATGTACTTCTTTCGCCTGCCTGTGCCAGCTGGGATATGTTCAGAAGTTATGAGGAGAGAGGAAATCTCTTTAAATTATATGTTGAAAGCTTAGAGGATTAGTTTTGGCTGCTAAAAGGAAAACCTGGAAAGATATTGTCTTCGTGAAAGGAACATATTTTGATTATCCATCACTGTTCTTTGTGGTGTTTTTAGTCATGTTCGGACTTATGATGATATACAGTGCCAGTTCTTTCGTAGCCAACAGAGACTTTGGAAATAGTACACATTATGTTGTAAGACAGTTTGTTTTTTCGGCTATCGGCTTTGCCGGAGCCTACATGGTATCTAAACTCAAATATCAGATATTCAGAAATCTTACCTGGCCGGCTTATTTTGCAGAGCTTGCACTTCTTGCAGCTGTATTTATAATGGGTTCAGCTACCAATGGTTCTACCAGATGGCTGAAGATAGCCGGTGTAACGTTTCAGCCTTCTGAGATAGCTAAACTTGTTATTATCCTATACATGGCTCACGTCTGTTCTACAAGAGTCAGAGCCATGGAGACTATAAAAGGTACATTAGAGATAATGGCGCCGGCATTTATATTTATAGGTGCTATTGCCATAGAAAACCTGAGTACTGCCATTATATGTGCAGGAATAGCTGCCGGAATATGGGTAATCGTTACTCCGAAGCTTAGATACGTAATTATAGTTGGTATAATTATCGTGGCCGGTGGAGCGCTTATGATTTCACTTCAGAGTTATAGAGGAGACAGAATAACAGCGTGGCTTCATCCTGAAACCTCAGAGAAGGGTTATCAGACTATGCAGGGACTTTATGCTATAGGTTCAGGTGGACTTTTTGGAAGAGGACTTGGTCAGAGTATACAGAAACTGGGATTTATCCCAGAGGCTCAGAACGATATGATCTTTTCTATTATCTGTGAAGAGCTTGGAGTTATAGGAGCAGTAGGACTTATCATTGTATTCCTTATGCTACTCTGGAGATTCAGATTTATAGCTGAGGGTGCACCTGACAGATACGGATCACTTCTGGTAGTTGGTGTTATCGCTCATATAAGTGTACAGGTGCTGATTAATATGTGCGTTGTTACAAATCTGATTCCAAATACAGGAGTTACACTTCCGTTTATAAGCTACGGTGGTACTTCACTGATATTCCTGATAGTAGAGATGGGACTGGTGCTGGGAGTATCCAGACAGATAGAACCGTTAAGTAAATCAGAATGATTCTGCAGGTCTTTCAGAGATCGTTGGTAAAGAATATGAGAAAAAAAGTGATAATCGGAGTAGCGCTTCTGGTGATCGTTGGAGCACTATATTATCTGAGTACATTTAACATAAAAAATATCAAGGTGAACGGATGCGTGCTTTCGTCTGAGGATGATGTCAGAAAGGCTGTTGAAGACAGCATGATAATGAGTAATACTCTGGTACTTTATCTTCAGAATAAGATAAAGCCTATAGACGATATACCATTTGTGGCAAAGGTTTCCTTTGATTACGTTGATAAAAATACCGTTCGTGTTGATGTCTATGAAAAGTCCGTTGCCGGCTGTATAGAATACATGGAGAACTATGTGTATTTTGACAGGGATGGTGTGGTGCTTGAAACCTCAAAAGATAAATACAGTGGGGTTCCGTACATTAAAGGTATACAGGTAAGTTACTGGCAGCTGGGAGAATCACTGCCGATTGAAAATAAGAAAAAGTTTGAAAATATACTGAATATCACTCAGCTGATAGATAAATATGAGCTGGAGATAGAGGGAATAGAATTCACTGCTGAGGATGAAATAATCCTTCGTCATGATAATATCGAAATCGAGCTGGGAGATGGAAAAAATCTCCCTATACAGATGATGAATCTGAAAAATATACTTGCTGAGATAGAGGGAAAGAGCGGAGTGCTTTATATGAAGGATTTTGATTCTGAGAATTCTACTGCAAGTTTTAAGGTCAGATAAGTGGCAAAAGACAGGAAAATAATTAAAACAAAAAAATTTGATAAAAAAAACTAATTTACATAATAATGTCTTGATTTTTTTAAAAAAGTTTTATACACTATATAAGATAATGCTATAGGTGTATATTTCTATAGATGAACTATATATGTAATATAATTAAGGAGGAAGGAACCTTGCTTGAAATAAAATCAAATGATGAGAAGAATCCTGCAAGAATACTGGTCATTGGTGTAGGTGGTGCAGGAAATAACGCAGTCAACAGAATGATTGATGAGAACGTTGAGGGTGTTGAGCTTATAGCAATCAATACAGATAAACAGGCGTTATCTCTGAGCAGAGCTACTACTAAGATTCAGATCGGTGAGAAACTTACAAAAGGACTTGGAGCAGGTGCAAAGCCTGAAATCGGAGCAAGTGCAGTAGAAGAGAACAGAGAAGAGATAAATGATATCATTAAAGATGCTGATATGGTATTCGTAACCTGTGGTATGGGTGGCGGAACCGGTACAGGTGCAGCTCCAATCGTTGCAGAAATAGCAAGGAACCTCGGTATACTTACAGTCGGTGTTGTAACAAAGCCTTTCTCATTTGAAGGAAAGCCTCGTATGGCAAATGCAGTAAATGGTATTGCAAAGCTTCGTGAGAATGTAGATACGCTTATAGTTATTCCTAATGACAAACTGCTTCAGATCTGTGATAAGAGAACAAGCATTCCAGATGCTCTTAAGAAGGCTGATGAAGTTCTTCAGCAGGGTGTTCAGGGTGTTACAGACCTTATCAATAAGCCAGGTCTTATCAACCTCGACTTTGCAGATATCCAGACAGTTATGCGTGATAAGGGTATCGCTCATATCGGTATCGGTCACGGAAGTGGAGATAACAAAGCTGTTGATGCTATCAAGACAGCTATGGAGTCACCGCTGCTTGAAACAACAGTTAATGGTGCTACAGATATCATCGTTAACTTCTCAGGAAATGTTGGTATCGTTGAAGCTTATGATGCTATTACATATCTGTCAGAAGTTGCTGGTGAAGAAGCAAACATCATCTTTGGTACAGTTGATAATGATGTAGTAGGTGAGGATGTAAGCATTACTATCATTGCTACAGGTCTAGAGGATGGAGATAAGGGATCATCTGTAATTATGCCAGCAGCTAAGAAGACAGCTCCTACAGCTCCTACATTTGGAGAGGGTATTAAGAGCCCAACACTTGGTGGCGGAAAGAAAGCTACAGCAGTTCCTCTCAGCTTCGCGAGTGCTAAGGAAACAAAGGATGATGAGGATGTATTTGCATCAACAGATACACCTAGTACACCTAAGAGTGGATCAAATCAGAATATCAGAATTCCTGATTTCCTGAAGAAGAACTAAGATATAGTTAACAAAATACATTTGAAATAAGCCGCAGTTTCTGGCGGCTTATTTTTTCTAAAATATAGAGAATGGTGACCCTGAATGGTTAGCGTAATAATACCTTGTCATAATAACAATTCAACAATAAACCGTGCTGTTTCGTCGGTGCTAAATCAGACCTATGGTGATTTAGAGGTTATTGTAGTAGATAATGGCAGTAGTGAGGAGCTTGCTCTAAACAGTCTGCTCATCGCTGATAAAAGGGTTTCGGTTTTCCAGATTCCGGAGTGCCTTGGGGCCGCTGGAGCCAGGAATTTTGGCGTTAAACGGGCGGATGGGGAGTATGTTGCGTACCTGGATGCCGATGATTTCTGGCGTAAGGATAAGCTTGCAAAGCAGATGAAGGTAATGAAGAAATATAAGTATAATGGTCTTCGCCCCAGTATCTGTTTTACAGCCAGACGTATAGTTTATAAGAAAAAGAAGAGTCTGAAAAAAGGACCTTTAGTTCATGCAGAAAAGATAGTGGATTATAAGAGACTTCTGAGGAGTAATCAGATCAACTGTTCCTCAGTCCTCATGAGAACAGACCTTGCCAGGAGATTTCCTTTTCCGGATGGAGATATACATGAGGATTATGTGGTTTGGCTGAATATATTAAAGCGTGGAGGTTATGCTGCTGGAATTGATGAACCACTACTTGATTATTATGTTTCTAAAAATAGCAAATCCGGTAACAAGCTTCATTCTGCTATCATGACCTACAGAGTATATAAAGCTGTGGGACTTGGGACTGCCCGGAGTATGTATCATATGATTTCATATACGATACAGGGCTTTAAAAAATACAGACTAAGAACATTACTGAGACAGATATCTTTTTAGATAGATTGGACCTAAGTATTATATATAAATAGGAGACAGAGATGGAACAAAAGGGAAGAGCCGAGTTACTTCTCGAAGGCTTAAAAACCAGAATAAAGGATGCGCCATCAGCAACATTTAATGCTGATAAGGCTGTGCTGGACAGGGATGACCTGCTTCGTCTGGTGGAAAACATTTCCGAGGTTGTAAAAAATGAACTTAATACCTACAGGGAAGTAAATGATAAAAAAGCGAGAATAATCAGTGAAGCAAAGGAAGAGGCAGAGGAAATTCTTTATAGAGCTGAAAAAACAGCCAGCCGTATTCGTGTTACTAAAAGACGTCCAAATGAGCCGCCTTCATTCAGAGCTGACGAGTTTAACAAAGAAGAGAAGCAGTCTCTCAGGACGGCATCAGATATCTATGCTGCCTCGCTTATATACACTGATGAAATGCTGACTGAGGTGGATCACCTGGTTTCTGATTCTTATGAAAAGATAGAGCAGGAGTATGCCCGTATGAGGAGTACTCTTAAAAAGAAAATAGATGATATATCAGAAAACAAAGCTGAGTTAATGGCTAACCTCAACAGCCTGAAAGCTAATGACAGATATTCCCAGATCCTTGAGCTTTCTGAGCTTCTGTCGCTTGAGCTTTATAAGGAACGTGAAAAAGCAAGAGCTATCGAGAGACAGGAGAGAGCTCAGATGAAGCTTCAGCTGGAAGAACTGGACGAGCAGGAGGAAGCAGAGGGCGGAAGACCGGCTATTAATGCTGACAGAACTGCCGTAAAGGTTGAGAGAGAAAGACCAAAAGATTATGGAATCTCCGTAATGGATAGATCCGGAGAAAACTCATTAAGAAAGTAAAAAAATTGCCAGACCTTTTTATGGGTCTGGCAATTATTTTATATAGGTTTTTTCCTTACGTCTTTTCGTTTGTTTTTCTTATCCTCGTAAAGAGCTTCGTCTGCATATATCATTTCCGCTTCTATATCAAGATTTTCGGAACATATAAGTGAGCGGAAACCGTAGCTGAATTCCACATAGTAAGGTTTACCATTTTGCTCGTTTACCTTATCCTGATAATAATTCATACTGTCGACGATATTTTTCATAGTTGTGCCTTCTGTATTTGCTACGAAGACAGCGAATTCATCACCGCCTATTCTGGCTATAATAGTCTCCTTTGGAAAACTCTTTCTTAGAGTGTGTGATATGCTGTCAAGGGCATAGTCTCCATCCTTGTGACCATACTTATCATTTACCTGCTTCAGGTTATCCATATCTATATATCCTACAAGACCTTCTTTTCCGGCATTGCTTTTGTTCGACAGCTGCTGCGAAACAATTTCAAAGAATCCTCTTCGGTTATATAGTCCTGTAAGCTCGTCTGTTACAGAGAGTGCATTCAGCTGATCATTCTTTTCACGTATCTCATCCATTGTCTGTTCCAGTCTGTTCTGAATGGCCAGTTCCTGTTTCATCAGATAGATAAATTTAAGAGAGGTTGCCAGCTGAAGTGAGGTCGTATATACATTGCTGAAGGCATCGAGTCCTGTTTCACAGAGCAGGAGTCCGTGCTGGGTTTCATTTGTGAAAAGAGGGGTCAGCACCATGGTATGTCTTCTCTCGTTTGGTGTATATTTGTTGTTAAATATCATATACGATGGAAGAATTCTTTCTTTGTCATCAAGCACGTGAGCCTCTCCATCTTTGCAAAGAGTCTTGAGAAGTATATATTTGGGGATGGTCCACATTCCGTCACTCTGCTGTACAGGAAGTTCATCATATAGATAAACATAAGCACTGAGAAAACCGGTTTTGAAAAGCAGGTTTTCTGCTATCAGCTTATAACATTTTTCATCATCAGTTGCTGTGAGGAGAGTATCTCTTGTGAGTCTCATAGACTGCCAGATACTTTCTTTGTTTGCTTTTACCATTTTAATGTATTCTTTGGATACATAGAATGATAAATATGAGAGTACTGAATTAAACATAGACTCAAGAAGTACATGCTTCTCGCTGCTGAGATTTAAGTTCAGCAGGAAGTTTGAAAGTACGTCCATGAGATATGTAATCTTGCTGTGAGAAAAATAATATACAATTATGTCTGAATCAAGAACCTTCTCCGTAGCAATTCTGAGCTCATCATGGGAAATGCTTATATCTTCAAAGATGGAATCCATGAAGTAGCCGAAATAAGGATCCAGTATCTCGAAGAGCTGTTTGGAATAGAATGCATTGTAATATTGACTCATATACAGATCCTTGAATTTTTTCAGAAGAGTTTCTCCTGTAAAAGAATCAATATTCTCATTAATCTCTGCTAAAATGTTTGGATCGGATGCTGGATTACATCCGCAGGATAGTCTTTTTACCAGCTGCGAATGGAGCAGAGAAAGTGAGGTTTTTCCTGAGTCCAGGAGTTCTAAAGCCTGATAAACGGCATTATATCCCAGATCCATAATGTTGTTGTCTACTGTAGTGAGCTGCGGTGTAAGGGCAAGTGAAGTAGGTGCATTATCAAATCCTGTTACAAGTATGTCCTTTCCGATAGTAAGTCCATGCTTTTTTATGGATTTATAACCGCCTATGGCCATGGTATCATTGGCAAATACTATAGCCTCTATGCCCGGGTTTGCTTCCAGGAGCTCATCTACCAGTTCCTCTGTATATTCGGAAAAATTGCCGTAAGCAACCTTCTTTTCTTCGTACGGAATGTTGTTTTCGCTGAGAACCTTTTTATATACATTAAATCTTTCGAGAGCATCCGCATTTTCCAGACGGCCACTGACAAAACCAATATTTGTAACACCGTGATCCTTGATCAGGTGCTCAATGGTTTCGCGCATACCGGAGGCACCCTCAGTATATAGGAAAGGGTATCCCGGAATTTCGGCTTCAATCGTGATTATTGGTATTTCAAAAGAATCCAGGAAAGCTTTTTTGTCGTTTACAGAAAGAAAGCTTCCAATGGAACCAATGGATACTATCAGAGCGTCCAGGGATTTTTTGCTCGCGAAATAGAAGATTGAATTGTACTGATAATCGTACTTTGCATTGACTGGATCGTTATAAGAAGCGTTCAGATACATTCCCGGAAGAACTATCAGGTTTACATCGGCTTCTTCAGCGGCGTATTCAACGCCTTTACAGATCTCAAAAGCGTAGTCATTATCCAGATGACAGGTAAGAAAGCCGATATTCGGCCTGGTTTGATCTAACATTTGGCTCCTCCATAAGTAACAATACATATAAAATAAGTAACATTTTTGTGTGACTCCCCATGTGGATATTTTAGCATAAATACACCTTTAATAAAAGAATTATATACCAAAAAAACAGGGATAAATCTTAATAAAATTGGGCTTTTTGATTTGTTTACAAAATTAGTTATTTGCTTTATAATGACGGTGTTGTTTATGAACATATTGCCGGAGGTTTTCTGAAGATATATCAGAGAAGTGACCTGTATATGTATGAGAAAGTCCGGTACACCAAATCTCATGGAGGGAAAACATGGATTACAAGAATTCTGGAGTTGATATTGAAGCTGGTTACAAGTCTGTCGAGCTGATGAAGGCTCATGTAAAAAGGACGGTAAGACCTGAGGTTCTCGGAGGACTGGGTGGTTTTGCCGGAGCATTTGATCTCAGCAAGATCAAGGATATGGAAGATCCTGTGCTTCTGTCCGGTACGGACGGTTGTGGTACAAAGGTTAAACTTGCATTTGTACTTGATAAGCATGATACCATAGGAATAGATGCTGTAGCTATGTGCGTAAATGATATAGCTTGTGCCGGTGGAGAACCATTATTCTTCCTTGACTATATAGCATGTGGAAAGAATTATCCTGAAAAAATAGCAACCATCGTTAGTGGTGTTGCAGAGGGCTGTGTTCAGTCTGAGGCGGCTCTGGTAGGTGGAGAGACAGCAGAGCATCCGGGACTTATGCCTGAGGATGAATATGATGTTGCAGGATTTGCAGTAGGAGTGGTTGATAGAAAAGATCTGATCACAGGAGAAAATATTAAACCTGGAGATACACTTATCGGTATTGCTTCTACAGGAGTTCATAGTAATGGATTCTCTCTTGTAAGAAAAGTATTTGATATGTCCAGAGAATCACTTGATACATATTATGATGAACTTGGAAAAACACTTGGAGAAGCTCTTATAGAGCCAACCAGAATATATGTAAAAGGTCTTAAGGCTGTTAAAAATGCAGGTGTAACCATTAAGGGCTGTAGTCATATCACCGGAGGCGGTTTCTATGAGAATATTCCTCGTATGCTTCCTGAAGGTGTTACAGCTGAGGTAAAGAAGGATTCTTATGAGGTTCCTGCTATATTTAAGCTTCTAGCTGAAAAAGGTAACATCGAAGAGAAAATGATGTACAACACTTACAACATGGGAATAGGTATGGTGCTGGCAATTGACCCTGCAGATGCAGATGCTACTATCAAGGCTCTTGAAAGTACTGGAGATAAAGCTTATGTCATTGGTAAGGTAGTAAGTGGTGACGAAGGAGTTATCCTTCTGTAAGTGTTTTACTTTATTAATCGGATCTCGTAATCATGGATTATAAAGAGAGGTATAAAAATGCTTAGAGTACTTGTTCTGGTGTCTGGAGGAGGAACCAATCTTCAGGCTATTATAGATAAGGTTAATGACGGTACTGTTTCAAATACTGAAATAGTAGGTGTTATCAGCAATAATTACGGGGTATATTCACTTGAGAGAGCAGAGAAGGCGGGTATTCCTTCGGTAGTAGTTGCACCAAAGGATTTCCCTGACAGATCATCCTTTAACAGGGCGCTGCTTGCAAAGCTGGATGAGTTTAAACCGGATCTTATAGTTCTTGCAGGCTTCCTTGTAGTTATTCCTGAAATAGTTATTCAGAAATATGAAGGAAAGATAATAAATATTCATCCTTCACTCATTCCATCTTTCTGTGGAACAGGTTATTATGGACTCCGTGTTCATAAGGCTGCATTGGAAAGAGGAGTAAAAGTATCCGGAGCAACGGTACATTTTGTAGATGCTGGTACAGATACAGGTCCTATCATTCTGCAAAAAGCAGTTTATGTTGAAGATGGTGATACACCTGAGACGCTTCAGCGAAGAATAATGGAGCAGGCTGAATGGGAGATACTTCCAAAGGCTATAGACCTGATAGCAAAAGGTGAAGTTAGTTATAAAAAAAGCCTTGATATGAGAAGCTAAGAAGATTTAAAAGAGATTCAAAAGAGATGTTTCTTTTTGATTCGTTTGTAGAGGAGACAAGATAGATATGAAGATTATGATAGTAGGTGGCGGTGGCCGTGAGCATGCCATTGCCTGGGCTGTAGCTAAGAGCCCTAAATGTGATAAATTATATGCAGCCCCAGGAAATGCTGGTATAGCAGAGGTTGCAGAGTGTGTGGATATATCTGTTATGGATGCTCCGGCACTTGTTAGTTTCGCAAAGGAAAAGGCTATAGATTTTGTAATAGTTGCTCCTGATGATCCACTTGCAGCAGGTGTTGCAGATGCATTTCTTGATGAAGGTATCAAGACCTTTGGTCCAAGAAAAAATGCAGCGATCATCGAAGCTTCAAAGGCATTTTCAAAGGATCTGATGAAGAAATATAATATTCCATCAGCAGCTTATGAAACTTTTGATAATGCCGAGGCAGCACTGGCTTATCTTGAGACACAGGAACCACCTTATGTACTTAAGGCTGATGGACTTGCTCTGGGTAAGGGTGTACTTATCTGCCAGACTCTTGAAGAGGCTAAGGATGGAATCAAGGAGATAATGATAGACAAGAAGTTCGGTGATGCCGGTGACAAGGTAGTCATTGAAGAGTTTATGACAGGACGTGAAGTTTCAGTTCTTTGTTTCTCTGATGGAAAAACTATTCTTCCTATGACCTCAGCTCAGGATCATAAGAGAGCAGGAGATGGAGATACAGGACTTAATACAGGCGGTATGGGTACATTTTCACCAAGTCCATTCTATACAGATGAAGTTGCAAAATTCTGTGAGGAAAATGTATATCAGAGAACCATTGATGCCATGGCAGCAGAAGGAAGAGAATTTAAGGGAGTTCTTTTCTGCGGTCTCATGCTTACAGAGAAAGGTCCTCGTGTGCTGGAGTTTAACGCACGTTTTGGAGATCCTGAGGCACAGGTTGTTATCCCAAGACTGAAAAATGATATAGTAGACGTAATGATAGCATGTGCAGATGGAACACTTGATCAGATAGATCTTGCATTTGAGGATAATGCAGCTGTTTGTGTAATGCTTGCTTCAGATGGTTATCCGGTTTCCTATAAGAAGGGGTATGAAATAAAAGGTTTGGAAAACTTTGCAGATAAAGAGGATTATTTTGTATTCCATTCAGGAACTAAATTTGCAGATGTTGACGGTGAGAAAAAGGTAGTGACAAATGGTGGTCGTGTACTTGGTGTTGTTGCACTCGGTAATGACCTGTTAGAAGCAAGAAAGAATGCTTATGATGCTACAGAGCTTATAGATTTTGAGAATAAATATATGAGACATGATATAGGAAAGGCTATTGACGAACAGTGATAGATATTAAGTATTCCGATACAACAGATCTGGTTATCAGTGAGGCGAAAGCCATAGCCAGAAGACTTGGCTGCACATACGCTGACAGCAGGCATATATTTATTGCGCTTTACAGCGTTCATAAAGGTGTTGCCTACAGTGTTATGCTGAAGGTAGGACTTCGTGCAGAGGATTTTCAGGCGCTGGCGTCTCTTATCAGAAGTCATATGAATGGCTTTGTAGCTGAAGAGTTTTCAGGTGAGCTGACTGAAAGGACCCAGAAGGTTCTTGAAGAAGCTGCTGAGGATGCAATGAGGCTTAAGGCTGAAAGTGTCGGAACTGAACTGGTTCTGGTTTCTATCTTAAGAGACCTGAACAATGATATATACAAAATTTTAAATAATAAAAATATCAATATCTCAAACATGTGTATAGAACTTCTGATGTCTACGGGTATGAACCGTAAGGATGCTGAGAAGTACAATACTAAATATGTCGTTAAAATTCCCGGAAAGGGAGATGCAGCTAAGAAGAGCAAATCTATGCTGGAAAGCTATGGCAGAGATATGACCGAAAGCGCCAGAGATGGTATGCTTGATCCGGTCGTAGGTCGTCATGATGAGATAGTCAGAGTGCTTCAGATACTTGGAAGAAGAACCAAGAATAATGTTTGTCTGGTGGGTGAACCGGGAGTTGGTAAAACAGCTATCGTAGAGGGACTCGCTCAGATGATTGAAGCAAAGCTCCTTCCGGAAATGCATCAGAATAAGAGAATCGTCAATCTCGATATCAACAGTATGCTGGCTGGAACCAGATACAGAGGTGATTTCGAGGAACGACTTAAGAATACACTTGATGAGCTGAGAGCTGATCCGGACATAATAGTGTTTATCGATGAACTTCACACTCTTATAGGCGCAGGTGGTGCAGAAGGAACCCATGATGCTGCGAATATATTTAAACCGGCACTTTCAAGAGGTGATATACAGGTTATCGGTGCTACAACCCTTGAGGAGTACAGAAAGTATATTGAAAAGGATGCTGCTCTTGAGAGACGTTTCCAGCCCGTTATGGTTGATGAACCGACTCCTGAGGAGACGGTAGAGATACTTAAGGCACTGGCAGATAATTATCAGACTTTCCATGGAGTTACTATAGATGAAGAGGCTATAAAATCAGCGGTTGATCTGTCAGTCAGATATATCAATGACAGATATCTTCCTGATAAAGCTATTGATCTTCTTGATGAAGCTTGTTCAAGAATCAAGATGGGAGATGTATCTCCAAATACGGATGATGGGTTCTCAGGAAACTATGAATGGTTCATGAATCAGGTTATTGAGAGCGCACTTTCAGAGGGAGATATAGATAAGGCTGCGAATCTTAGAAAGAGTCTCAAGGAAAAGAAGAGTCAGAAGAAGAAAGCAGAATCAGGTATACAGCCGGTAGTCGGTACTGATGATATAGCAGCTGTTGTATCAGTATGGACCAGGATCCCTGTTTCTAAATTATCTGAATCCGAACAGGCCAGACTTATGAGACTTGAGGATACGCTTCATGAGAGAATCATCGGACAGGATGAGGCCGTAAAGACTGTATCCAGTGCTATCAGAAGAAGCAGGGTAGGGCTTAGAGAATCCGGAAGACCGATAGGTTCATTTCTGTTTCTTGGACCTACAGGTGTGGGAAAAACAGAGGTATCAAAGGCTCTGGCAGAAACATTATTCGGGGATGAAAAATCTCTTATAAGAGTTGATATGTCTGAATATATGGAGAAGCACAGCGTATCCAAAATGATAGGTTCTCCGCCTGGATATGTAGGTTATGATGAAGGCGGTCAGCTGTCAGAAAAGGTCAGAAGAAATCCTTACAGTGTTATCCTTTTTGATGAGATTGAAAAAGCTCACCCGGATGTATTTAATATACTTCTTCAGGTTCTCGATGATGGAATCATAACTGATGCCCAGGGCAGAAAGGTTGATTTTAAAAATACCATCATTATCCTTACTTCGAATCTGGGAGCAGACAGAATAGTCGATCCTAAAACACTGGGATTTGTAACGGATACCAGTGAAGAGAAGGATTTCGAGGTGATGAAGAATGGTGTAATGGATGAAGTAAAGAGACTGTTCAGACCTGAATTCCTGAATCGTCTGGATGATATCATAGTGTTCCGTTCTCTGAATAAAGAAGAAGTTTTAAGAATCACCGGTATTCAGCTGGATGAACTTAAAAGAAGAGTTAAAAAGAATCTGGAAGTGGATCTTAGCTTCGGAAGCCGCATAAAGAATTATATCTGCGATAAAGGATATGATAAAAAATTCGGAGCACGTCCTATCAGAAGGACTATCCAGACAAATGTTGAAGATCCTCTCGCTGAAGCAATTCTCACCGGAAAAGTCTCCGGGGGTGACACGGTGAGTGTGTCTGTGGTGAAGGAAAAAGTACAGTTTAAAGTAAAGCAGAAAAATGAATAAAATGTGTGGAAAATGATGCATTTTTCTGTTATCATTAATCGTGTATAAACGTTTTGGAACGTATACAGGAAGTGATCAAATCACATTTATATTTAATATGATAAGCCGGGGAGGTAATACAAATGGCAGTAATTGATGAACTCATCCGTGAGGAGGAAAATGGTTCACTCAGCTTTGGTAATTATGAATTAACAACCAAGACAAAAAAGGATGGTTTTGAATATAACGGGGACAGTTACAAAATTAAGACCTTTAACGAGATAACCAAGCTTGAAAGAAACGGAATGTTCGTATATGAATCAGTTCCGGGAACTGTAGTACATGAGTTCAGAGCAACAGATAAGCAGGTAATGTTCACAGTGGAAGGTGAGGCTGATGCTCAGGTAACACTTGAACTTGAAGCTGAGACGGAATACAAGGTTCATGTAGCAGATGTCTATGTAGGCAAGATGAAAACAAATCTCGGTGGAAAGCTTAGCATAAGTGTAGAACTTGAAGAAGCTGATCAGGTGGATGTAGCAATCGAGAAAGTATAATTCAGAGTTATCATAAAAAGGACGTTTGTAAATGAGCGTCCTTTTTATAATCCGTGCATATTATAAGAAAAAGCCGAGGGAGAAGGATTATAAATGGCAAAAGAAAAACAGATATTTTATTGTAAGGAATGTGGATATGAGTCCAGCAGATGGCTGGGGCAGTGTCCGGGCTGCAGAGGCTGGAATACATTTGTAGAAGAGAAAGTTACTGTAAAAGCAAAGTCTCAAGCTAAGACAGTGCCTTTATCAGAACGTCCCAAGGCCACCAGTATCAAGAATGTATCCTCATCGGAGGATTCCAGAATACTAACCAGGATAGGCGAACTGGACAGAGTTCTGGGTGGAGGAATAGTGAAAGAATCTCTGGTTTTGGTTGGCGGTGATCCGGGTATAGGAAAATCGACACTTCTTCTGGAAATGTGTAAAAATCTGGTGGAGACTGATACGAAAGTTCTATATGTTTCGGGAGAGGAATCTGTTTCACAGATAAAGTCCAGGGCAGTCAGACTTGGAATAACCAGCGGCACTGTAATGGAAGAGAGATTGATGCTTCTCAGTGATAACGATATGGATAATATTGAGAGTCAGATCGATGCCCTTCAGGCGGATGTTGTCATCATAGACTCTATCCAGACTATAATGTCAAATGATATAGATAATGCACCTGGAACAGTTTCACAGGTAAGAGAGGTTACCTCCCGACTGCTTCAGATAGCAAAACAGAAAAATGCTGCGATCTTTATAGTCGGACATGTGACTAAGGAAGGAACTGTGGCGGGTCCGAGAACACTCGAACATATGGTGGATTCGGTTCTGTATTTTGAAGGTGATGAGAGTGGCGGATTCAGACTGCTCAGAGCTAATAAGAACAGATTTGGTTCAACTAATGAGATAGGTGTTTTCAATATGGTGGATTCCGGGCTGGAAGAGGTTTCAAATCCGTCAGAGTTTTTCCTGAGTGGAAGACCGGAGGATTCCTCGGGGTCAGTAGTTGTATGTACCGTAGAAGGCACTAGAGCACTTCTTGTGGAGATACAGGCTCTAACAGCTGATTCCAATTATAACATGGCGAGAAGAACCAGTGTGGGAATGGATTATAACAGGGTGAATATGCTTATCGCCGTTCTGGAGAAAAGAGGCGGTATAAGTATGTCAGGCTGTGACTGCTATGTAAATATTGCAGGTGGAATGAAACTTAGTGACCCGTCAGCAGATCTGGGCGTGATATGTGCCATTTCGTCATCGTTTCGTGACAGACCAGTGGATCCACGTACAGTTATAATCGGTGAGATAGGACTGGCTGGAGAAATCCGTGGAGTGAGAAATATAACTCAGCGTGTGAAAGAAGCTGTGAAGCTGGGGTATAATAAACTCATTATTCCGAAGTCAAACAAAAGTAAGGAACTGGACCAGATGGGTGCAGAGATAATCTATGTTTCGAATCTCAGAGAAGCACTAGATGTTATATAGAAAAAATCCGGAGACTTAATACTGTCTCCGGATTTTTCTTATATTTTCTGTTCTTCTTTAAATAAGACAGGTATTTACTGTGCAGCCTTAAATGCAGCAAGAAGATCACTATATTCTTCGTAAGCAGGAAGGTCAGGATAGTCAGCCTTGATCTGCTCAGTAGAACGGAAGAGGAAACCGGCTTTACTTGCCTGTATCATAGCCAGGTCGTTGAAGCTGTCTCCGGTAGCAATGGTATCAAAGCCGCAGCTCTGCAGAGCCTTTACTGTTGTGAGCTTGGATTTGTCGCATCTCATTTTGAAGCCTGTGATTCTGCCATCTTCAGCAACCTCAAGTGTGTTGCAGAAGAGTGTTGGCATTCCGAGCTTCTGCATAAGTGGTTTAGCAAACTGTTCAAAGGTATCACTTATAATGATGGTCTGCATAGTATCGCGAAGTTCGTCCAGAAATTCTTTTGCTCCTGGAAGAGGATCTATCTTTGCGATAGTATCCTGTATCTCCTTCAGACCAAGTCCACGTTCGTTCAGTATCTCTATTCTGTAATTCATTAATTTATCATAATCAGGTTCATCTCTTGTGGTCTTTCTAAGCTCTGGTATACCACTTGCCTCTGAAAATGCTATCCAGATTTCTGGTACAAGTACGCCTTCAAGATCAAGACATGCAACATTCATTCCCATATATATAATCTCCTCTCATAGTTATAATGTGCAACACTCGGTAGTATATCAGATAATCAATATATTTAAAAGAAAAAATAACACTGTTTTTAAATAACTATTACTTGCCATAAAAACGACTTTTTGATAACATTTATCACGTTATTATAATACAGGAGCAGAGCATCATGATACTTTCATGTCAAAATATAACTAAAAGCTATGTGGGAAAAGACATCCTGAAATCTGTAAATTTCCATCTGGAAAAGAATGATAAATGTGCTATTGTCGGAATTAATGGAGCGGGAAAAACAACCCTGCTGAAAATAATTCTTGGGCTTGAGGAGCCAGACTCGGGAGTAGTTTCCATTGCAAGAGATATAAGGATAGGTTATCTGTCCCAGAATCAGGATACTGAGCTGGATAATACCATCTATGGTGCTATGCAGGAAGCGAAGAAATATCTGATAGACATTGAAAACAGGATACGTGAGCTGGAAAAGGAAATGCAGGAAAAGACCGGAGCAGAACTGGACAGTATACTGGAAACCTATAACAGGCTCTGTACAACCTATGATAGAGAAAATGGATATGCCTACGAGAGTGAGATAACTGGAGTTATATCCGGACTTGGATTTACTGAAGCAGATTATGACAGACCTATAGCAACTCTGTCAGGAGGACAGAAGATGAGAGTTGCTCTGGGACGTCTTCTTCTCAGTCATCCCGATATTATTATTCTGGATGAGCCTACGAATCATCTGGATATGACATCTACTGTCTGGCTGGAAGGATTTCTTTCTTCATATCCCGGAGCAGTTATCGTTGTAAGTCATGACAGATATTTTATTGACCGCGTATCAAACAAAATAATTGAGATAGATCAGGGAAAATCGGAGATATATAACGGTTCCTATTCTTACTACAGCGAGGAAAAATCAAAGAGAAGGAAAGCTCTTATGAATGCCTATCTGAAGCAGATGGCAGAGATAGAACATGAAGAAGCGGTTATAACAAAGCTGAAACAGTTCAACCGTGAGAAGTCCATAAAAAGAGCAGAGAGCCGTGAGAAGAAACTCGATAAGATAGAGAGGCTTGATAAACCTACAGAGATAAATACAGATATGAAGCTGCGTCTGACGCCGGTATGTGAGTCGGGCGAGGATGTTCTTTTTGTGGAGGGGCTTTCAAAAGCTTACGGAGAAAACAAACTGTTTGAAGATCTGGGGATGGATATAAAAAGAGGTGAACATGTGGCGCTTATAGGTGCAAACGGAACCGGAAAAACCACCATTCTGAAGATAATAAACAGACTGGTTTCAAAAGATAGCGGTTCCATTAAACTTGGAGCCAAGGTTCGCATGGGCTACTTTGATCAGGAACATCATGATCTGGATACCTCAAAAACTATATTTGATGAGATGTCAGATTCATTTCCTGATATGAATAATACCAGAATAAGAAATGTACTTGCTGCATTTCTGTTTACAGGTGAAGATGTATTTAAAAAGATAGAAGATCTGTCTGGTGGAGAAAGGGGAAGGCTTTCCCTTGCAAAGCTTATGCTTTCACCGGCGAATTTCCTGGTGCTGGATGAGCCTACAAACCATCTGGATATTCCTTCAAAAGAAATTCTTGAGGATGCGCTTCGAAGCTACGAAGGAACTGTTCTCTATGTGAGTCATGACAGATACTTCATCAATAAAACAGCCACAAGAATTCTGGAACTTAGAAGTAGTGTTCTTACAAATTTCAAAGGTAATTATGATTACTATGAAGAAAATAAGGACAGACTTTTTGCTCTGGAACATAGTGGGGCAGGCACTCAAAGTCCCAATGCTCCGGCTGTTTCCGGTAGTTCTGTGGGGGCTCAGGATGGTCTTAAATCTGAGGGAAGACTGGAATACGAAAAGAAAAAGACTGCTTATGCTGAGCAGAGAAAGCTGGAAAAAGAGTTAAAGAGGCTGGAGACTTCCATTAATAAGGCTGAGACTGAACTGGATGAAATAACAGGGAAACTCAGTGATCCGGCAAACGGAACAAATGCAGCTCTTTTAATAGAACTTTCTGAAAAGAAGGATACTCTGGAGGAAGAACTTCTGGAAATGTACTCCAGACTTGAAGAGCTAAGGCTCAATATGTAGTTGCTTCTCTTGCATATTTCACATGATTTTGTTATACTGTAGAAGTTGAGTTAAAATATGAATGGTATGACAGGATAAGTAGATTTTGTCATGTAAGTTAATTAGAGAGGTGACCTGTAATGAAGTGTCCTTATTGTGGAGATGAAAATACCAGAGTTATAGATTCAAGACCGGCTGATGATAATTCGGCCATAAGACGCAGACGTCAGTGTGATGTATGTGGCAAACGTTTTACTACATATGAAAAGGTGGAAGCTATTCCGCTTATGGTTATCAAAAAGGATAAATCAAGGGAACCGTATGACAGAGAAAAACTTGTTCAGGGTCTTATCAGAAGCTGTCATAAGAGACCGGTATCCATGGAAAGAATTGAAGCCTGTGTGAATGAGATCGAGTCTGAGATCTACAATATGGAAACAAGAGAGATAGACAGCTCAATTATCGGAAGTATAGTTAT
Source organism: uncultured Lachnospiraceae bacterium (assembly GCA_902782695.1). Taxonomy (GTDB): domain Bacteria; phylum Bacillota; class Clostridia; order Lachnospirales; family Lachnospiraceae; genus Eubacterium_Q. Next base: position 24,050 of record CACZOE010000017.1, read on the forward strand.
GGATAAGATAAAGGATCTGGATGGAGTAGCATACGTAAGGTTTGCTTCTGTATACAGAGAGTTTAAGGACGTAAATACATTTATGGATGAGCTTAAGAAGATTCTTAACTAATTATTATATTTGCAGATTATCGAAGGACCTGTTTAAGCAGGTCCTTTATATTTTTTGAAGAAATCGGATTAATATATGGATAGAAAGATAATAAAGAAAACAGGAGAAGCCAGAGTCGAGGTTAAAAAGTCTAAATTTATCGGTATCGCTGCGGCGGTGGATAGTGAAGAGAGTGCTTCTCAGCTTCTGAAGGAAATAAGAAAAGAACATTCCCTTGCTAAACATGTCTGCTATGCCTACAGCATCGGAGATACAAATCCAAGAATGAAATTTTCGGATGACGGGGAACCAGGAGGGACTGCGGGTAAACCAATCCTCGATGTGGTTGCGGGTTCGGGAGTTCAGAACATCATCATTATAGTGGTCAGATATTTTGGTGGAATACTTCTGGGTACGGGAGGCCTGGTCAGAGCATATACTGATGCGGCTAGAGAGGCTCTTTCAAGCGCTGAAATAATAACTGAAGTGAAATGTTTAAGCTACGACCTGGGGGTTCAGTATTCTGATTTTGATAGTGTGAAATATATACTGGATAATGAGGAAGGTGTCAGTACAGAAATGGAATATGGTGAGGGTGTTACAATTCATGCCCTGATTCCAGAGGTGAGTGCTGAAGAAATAATAAAAAAGATATCTGAAAAAACGGCCGGGAGAACTTTGGTCAATCTTGATCACTCCCAGAAATGGTCCTCTTCAATGACCTGAAAATCCAGATAATCAAAGTCTATCGTTTCCATGAAGCTGTCCTGGGTGAATCTGGTTCTGGCGTGATTTAAGAACTCATTTTTGTTTGCATCCAGCCAGATGGGAACGGCCAGATCGAATTCGTTACATAACATATCAAGGGCTTTATATACCTTTTTGGTTCTTGATAATTCATGACCTTCCAGACAAACGACGCTGTCCTTCAGCAGATGATTTTCTTTGATTATTTTGCCCCAGATTCTGAACATTTTTTATACTCCGTGAAATTGATGCTTTTTATATGCTATTCGTTAATAGATTATTAAAAGAAAGTTAAAAATAGAATCACTTTAATAAAACAAGTATAACACAAAAACTTCACATTTGAAGATTATATTTATTGACATAAGAAAAAAATATAAATAAGACATAAGAGATATGCAGACTAAAAGAAATGATTCAAAAACTAAGAATCATTCAGATCGCATATCCAGGGAAAGGAAGTGGAGATTATGTCAGATAATTATTCAAATAATCTTAATCAAAATTCAGGAAACGGTTCATATAGTTATGGACAGGGAAACGGACAGACAGGTCAGAGTATTAGTCAGGGACCTGCATACTCAGGTATGAATTATCAGAGTACATCTCCTTATGAAAGTAACAGCCAGGCTGGTATGGGTTCACCTTACGGACATAATCATGGACCTGAAAAAGCAGTTGGTTCAAATAATACATTTGCAGGTGAGAATCCAAAGAAACCTCGTGTTGAAAAAAAGAAGCCAAGAAAGGATTCCATGGGATCTAAGATTGCTAGAACTGCAGTTATAGCTGCTGTATTCGGACTTGTTGCCGGAGGAACTTTCCAGGGAATCAACCTCGGCGTTGATAAAATAAAAAGTATAGCGACCTCCTCAGATGAGAAGGATGCTGAAGAAAGTAAAGAGGAAGCTGCTAATTCTACTGATGACGATATAGAAACTCAGACACTTGTGAATAACACAGGTGAAACAACACTTAAATATGATGTATCAGCCATAGTTGAATCAGTTCAGCCATCAATCGTATCTATCACAACCCAGTCAACTATAACCCAGCAGTATTTCTTTACAAGTTATACTACACCTCAGACAGGTGCAGGTTCTGGAATAATCATCGGTCAGGATGATGAAAATATATATGTGGCTACAAACTATCATGTAATCGGTGGTGCAGAGGAAATAAGAGTTGGACTTAATGATGGCGAGGCTGTTGATGCGACAGTTAAGGGCTATAATGAGGATGCCGATATAGCAGTCATCGTTATGAAGAAGAGTGATATGAAAGAGTCTACAAAGAACAGCATCGTTATAGCAAATGTTGGTGATTCTGATTCATTAAAAGTTGGTGAGCCTGCAATAGCTATAGGAAATGCTCTTGGATACGGTCAGTCAGTAACTGTTGGATATATCAGCGCTCTGAATAGAACTATAGAAGGTTCAGAGGGTACATTCATCCAGACAGATGCAGCTATAAATCCTGGAAACAGTGGTGGCGCTCTGATAGATGCTAAAGGAAATGTAATCGGTATCAACTCTGTTAAATATGTTGACAGCACAGTTGAAGGGATGGGATTCTCCATACCTATAAATAAGGCAATGTCAATCATCCAGGATATCATAGACGGAAAGCAGACAGGAAATACATATCTTGGAATAACAGGCGCAACCATCAGCAGCGATTACGCTCAGATATATGGTTTCCCTGAAGGAATTTATGTAAAAGAGATAACTCCTGGATCACCTGCTGAAAAAGCTGAGCTTCATCCTGGAGACATAATTGTTGCATTTGATGGTGATGAAGTTTATACTATGGAAGAACTTCAGAGTAAGATCAGAGCCAGTGAGGTAGGCCAGGAAGTAAAACTGGAAATCTACAGAGCTGATACTCTGGGTAACTATGATAAAACAGAGATTAACGCTACTCTTGAGATGGAGAGATAACAGCTGATCCCTCCCCGGAAAGCGATAGTCAAAAAAGGTTAAGTAATGTATAAATTAATTACAAGAGATGGTCTTGCCAAGAGAGCTGATTTTGATACTCCTCACGGAACCTTTCATACTCCGATGTTTATGAATGTTGCTACAGCTGCGGCTATCAAGGGTGCTCTTTCGGCAGCGGATCTGGAACAGATTAAAACCGAGGTCATGCTTTGCAATACTTATCATATGCATGTAAGACCCGGTGAGGATATAGTGTATAAAATGGGCGGGCTCCACGCGTTTACAACGTGGAGCCGGCCTATTCTTACTGATTCGGGAGGATTTCAGGTATTCTCTCTGGCTAAGCTCAGAAATATCAAAGAAGAGGGTGTGACCTTCAGCTCACACATTGACGGAAGAAAGATATTCATGGGACCTGAGGAAAGCATGAATATTCAGTCAAGGCTTGCCTCCACTATAGCTATGGCCTTTGATGAATGTCCTCCTGCCAAAGCAGAGCGTCAATATATAGAAGCCTCTGTAGCGAGGACCGAGAGATGGCTTCTCAGATGCAAAAAGAGGATGGATGAACTAAATAGCCTGGATGAAACCATTAATAAAGAACAGATGCTTTTCGGAATCAACCAGGGTGGTGTAATAGATGAAATCAGAATAGATAATGCTAAAAGGATATCTGAACTGGACCTTCCGGGATATTCCATTGGAGGACTGGCAGTTGGAGAAAGTCATGAGGAAATGTATCACATACTGGATGTGACAGTTCCACATCTTCCTCTCGAAAAACCTACATACCTGATGGGAGTAGGTACTCCTGAAAATATTCTTGAGGCTGTGGATAGAGGTGTAGATTTCTTTGATTGTGTATATCCGTCAAGAAATGGACGACATGGTCAGGTTTATACAAGTAAAGGAAAACTGAATCTCAAGAATCAGAGGTTTGAACTGGATGATAAGCCTATAGATTCTTCCTGTGAATGTCCGGTGTGCAGGCGTTATACCAGAAGCTATATAAGGCATCTTCTGAAACGCGATGAAATGCTGGGCCTCAGACTTTGTGTTATGCACAATCTGTATTTCTACAATAACATGATGGAAGAGATAAGAGCGGCTATTGAGAAACATGAGTGGAAAGCCTATAAGAAAATGAGACTTGAAGGATTTAAGGAAGAGTCGCAGTAGGTAAGAGCTTAAGAATAAAAAGTCGTTGCATATTATCTATATTTATAATAAGATTATTAATTGGTTTAAGGAAAAATGTAAATTCCAATATTTTTTAAAGGAGAATTATGATGATAAACACACTGATGATGCTTAGTAATTCAGGTGAAGCACAGGGAACTGGAACTGGAATGGGTATAGGCTTTATTATTGCCTATGTAGTATTTTTCGTAGGTATCCTGTACTTCCTTTTTATCAGACCTACCAGAAAGCAGTCTGCTCAGCAGGAAGAGATGATGAAGGGCCTGAAGCCTGGTGACAGCATAATGACCACCAGCGGTTTTTATGGAACTGTTATAGGAATTGATGAGGACACAGTTATTGTTGAATTCGGAAATAACAAAAATTGCCGTATTCCTATGCATAAAAAGGCTATTGCAGAAGTAGAAAGTGCTGATGCAGTTTACGAGGAAGAGGAAAAGGAAGAGACAGAAGAGACTTCAAAGTTTGGCAAAAAGAAGAAATAATTCCGGAGTTAAAACTATGAAAAAAACGATGACTAAATATATCTCAGTTATACTGATCTTTAGTCTTATATTTGTTTCGGGCTGTGGTAAAAAAGAGGAAGAGCAGTATTCATCTCCGAATTTTCAAAATGCTCAGAAAGATTTTGAATATGATGAACAGGCTACACCGCTTGATGCCAGCATATCAGATGCTATCATGATGGCAAGCTTCGGTGATGCCAGCATAACAGATGCTCAGCTTTCTACACAGTCGGATGCTTTAGCTTCCGCAACGAATGCGTCCATAATGGGTTATTATGAGGATAATACCTATTATAATGCTCTTGCTGATTTTAAGATAAAAGTAGATGATGATGAGTGGAAATTCTATGATGCAGCAGGGGTTGCTTCTGCAACAAATGCTGATCTGGATTATATAAATAATCTCTGGGCTGGATATAAGTCGCCTTATGATGAGGGGACTACATATGCTGCAATTGCTTATAATACCAGAAATGGTTCGAATATAATTGTTTCATATGTGAATCCATCCACTTATCTTATGCCTGACTTTAATGCACAGGCATATATGAAGATGGCTTCCAGAAGATATATTCATTATGCTATCAGTAATGTTACATTTCTTGGACAGAAGTATTCCTGTCTGGATGTAAAGGATGAAATGTCTGTGATCGGCAGAAGAACACAGTTTGCTATAGATAAAGAAGGACTAATAGTTCTTATTACATTTACTATGCAGGATGAGGCTCCGCTGGAAGATGCAGTAAGGATGCTTTCACCGATCAATTATGAGGAAGAGTAGTATTAGATGAAATGATCACCCGGAGTATAAGCATGCTCCGGGTTTTAAGGAATCTAATTGGGGCAGGTCTGGAATGAAAAATAAAGCTAAAGCAATGCGAAATATGCTATATGGTATGTTTGGTGCAGTACTTTGTATGATATCACTTTGGTTATCCTCCGCCTATGGAAAGGATAATATAAGAAATGGTTTCATCCAGAGCAACTGGCCTAAGATGCCTATGTTCAGATTCGAGGCGGCGATAGTGCTCATATCTCTGGGAATTCCGCTCTATTATCTCGGTGCAAAGGAGATGATCAGAGGTGTAAGGCTTTCCAGAAGAAAAAGAAATGCCAGCGATCTCAGGATGGCAAAGCTTTTTGATATGAGTATTCACATCGGCGTTATCGGATTTCTTTTTATTGATGCAGGATATATAGCTATGGCTATTGTTTATAAGCTGCTTTTTGATACCAGTCTGATGGGAGCAGATATTATCTCAACTGTTGAAGGAATGTTTTACTATTTTGCGATACCGGTATTTGCGTATTTTATAATCGCTGTTGCCGGATCATCCATTTCTTTTATGTATTTCATTCTGCAGGACAGACTCAGAGTGACCAAGCTGTGTATATTTTTTAATCCACTTATAATGTTTGGTATAGGTGAGCTCATGAAGCTTACAAAGCTTTATTATCTGTCTGATTTTGCTTCGGCAATTGTTCCCTTTGGTTATCTGCTTATGCTTTCGGCAGGAATGTCGCATGTAGCTAAGCTTCCTGCAGCGAGACGTAGAAGACCGGAAATGTAAAGTGAGGAAAATATGAGATTTGTATCATGGAATGTTAATGGAATAAGAGCCTGTGTTAATAAAGGATTTAAGGAATCCTTTGACTTGCTGGATGCAGACATATTTGCTATTCAGGAAAGTAAGATGCAGAAAGATCAGCTGATTCTTGAAACACCGGGATATCATCAGTACTGGAACTATGCCAAGAGAAAGGGCTATTCCGGTACAGCTGTTTTTACGAGACAGGAACCGGTGGGTGTTACCTATGGAATGGGAATAGAGGAGCATGATCAGGAAGGTCGCCTCATAACGCTTGATATGGGCGGCTATTATTTTGTATGTGTTTATGTTCCCAACTCACAGAATGAACTGAAAAGACTTGATTATAGAATGAAGTGGGAGGATGATTTCAGGGAGTATCTTCTTGGTCTTAAAAAGGAGAAGCCTGTGATTCTGTGTGGAGACCTGAATGTTGCTCATGAGGATATAGATCTGAAGAATCCTGCGTCGAATCATCATAATGCAGGTTTTACTGATGAAGAAAGAGGAAAACTTACAGATCTTCTGGATGCAGGTTTTATAGATAGTTTCAGATATAAGTATCCTGATATGACGGATATTTATTCCTGGTGGTCTTACAGGTTTAATTCAAGACAGAGGAATGCAGGATGGCGTATCGATTATTTCCTGGTTTCTGATACGGCAGGAGATAAAATCGTAGATGCAAAGATTCATACAGATGTGATGGGTTCTGACCATTGTCCTGTAGAACTGGAGATTGACATCTAAACTTCACTGAATTATAATGCAAACAATTATATGTAGTTTTTAAAACTACATATAGTGGTTAGCGTAAACGTTAAAGCTGTTTTTGTGTGTGGTGTCAAAACGTACATTTGACTTCCACATCAAGTAATGAGGATAGTATAAATACTATGACAAATAATACCCCGGATAAATTACAAATGAAATATGAGCTGACACCTGAAAAGGGTGTTGCAGGTAAATACATTTCATCATATGTTGATGAATCGGGCCTTTTAAAAGCTATCGATTTTCATGATGATGATAATTTTAATTTTGGATTCGATATAGTTGATGCACTGGCAGAGAAGTGTCCTGATAAAACTGCGATGCTTCACATATCTAAGGATGGTAAAGAGAGACGTATCACCTTCAGGGATATGAAGAATTATTCCAACAAGGCGGCAAACTATCTTCACTATCTTGGAGTCAGAAAAGGAGACAGGGTTCTTCTTGTGCTGAAGAGACACTATCAGTTCTGGTTCACGATTATTGCTCTTCATAAGATCGGAGCTATAGCTGTTCCATGTTCTTTCCTTCTCACAAGAAAGGATTTCGAATATAGATTTAAGGCAGGGCATATCAGTGCAGTAGTAGCTACGGCTGATGGTGATGTGGCTGATGAGATAGCCAGAGCTTCCAAAAACTATCAGGGTCTTAAGACTAAAATTCTTGTTGGAGGATCGAAAGAAGGATGGTCAAACTATAACAGAGATATCAGATTTTTCTCTGGAACATTTAAGAAACCATCTAATGCAGCTGGCGGAAATGACCCAATGCTGATGTTCTTTACTTCGGGAACAACTTCTTATCCCAAGATGGCTACACATTCTTACAAATACCCCCTGGGTCATTACATAACTGCAAAGTACTGGCATCAGGTGGATAGTTCGGGATTACATTTCACTATAAGCGATACCGGATGGGGTAAGGCTCTCTGGGGCAAACTCTACGGACAGTGGCTGTCAGAGGCACCTGTTTTCACTTATGATTATGATGATTTCTATGCCAAGGAAATACTTGGAATGATAGAGAAATACAGGATTACTTCTTTCTGTGCACCACCAACTGTATTCAGAATGCTGGTTCATGTGGATATGTCGAAGTTTGATCTGTCTTCACTGAAAAATGTATCTACCGCGGGAGAGGCTTTAAATCCTGAGGTTTACAGCAAGTTCAAGAAGGCGACAGGACTTTGCATAATGGAAGGTTTCGGTCAGACTGAAACTACGCTTACCATTGCGAACCTGAAAGGCATGAAGCCGAGACCTGGATCAATGGGAAAACCGAGTCCTATGTATGATATCAGGATTATGGTTGATGAAAATACAGAAGCGGCTCCAGGTGAGACCGGAGAGGTCTGCATCAGGCTGGGAGACAATCCTCCAAGAGGTCTGTTTCTTGGATACTATCTGGACAAGGAAAAGACGGATGCTGTACTTCATGATGGAATGTACCATACAGGTGATACAGCATATATGGATAAAGACGGATATATGTGGTATGTGGGTCGTGTGGATGATGTTATCAAGACAGCGGGCTACAGAGTCGGACCTTTCGAGATAGAAAATGAGATAATGAAGCTTCCATATGTTCTGGAATGTGCTGTTACGAGTGTGCCGGATCTGGTGCGTGGACAGGCTATAAAAGCTTCCATAGTTCTTACGAAGGATATGGTTCCTTCTGATAAGCTGAAAAAAGAAATAATGAAATATCTGAAGGCCAATCTGGCTTCCTATAAGAGACCGAAGATAGTTGATTTCGTGGAGGTTCTTCCTAAAACTTCCAGTGGAAAAGTAAGAAGAGCTGAGATCAAAGCAAAGGATTGGGAACAGGCTTAGTAAAGGGTTTAGTAAAGGCAGAATGAGAAATCGTTCTGTCTTTTTTTACTTGACAATCAGATGATTTAGTCTATAATGAAAAAGGTTAAAAAATTTTAAGTAAAAATTTTTAACAATAAATTTTTAAAAGGAGAATAAGGAAATGTTTGATGAAATCAAGGCTGTAATTGCTGAGACACTTAGTGTTGATGAGGATAAGATAACTCTTGAGGCTTCTCTCACAGATGATCTTGGAGCTGATTCACTGGACGCTGTAGAGCTTGGTATGGCTATCGAGGATGCTGTAGGTGTAGCAATCGCTGACGAAGACCTTCCAAATATCAAGACAGTTCAGGACCTTGTTGATTATGTGGAGTCACATAAGTAAGAACATAACTTAAATCATATTCGGGGGAGTCGGGTATCTTTTGATACTCCGACTCTTTCGTTTGATTATCCTACTCACGGAGGAACAGAAAATGAAGTTGTTCAGTGGTCATATCAAAGACAAAAATGTTGAAAAAGATATGATTAATATAAATTCACAACCGGTACTGGCTGAGAAAGCAAGTACACTGGTTGATAATGCAGCAAGTGCACAGGGTACATTTACCTGTCAGGGGTGCAATACGGAGTATCCTCTCTCAGATATGAAAAGGGCACTTTATGTTTGTCCGAACTGTGGCAAGCATTCCAAAATATCTGCAAGAAGAAGAATATCAGGAATTGCAGATCCTGGAACATTTAGAAAATTAAAATCAGAGATTCCATTTAAGAATCCTCTTAATTATCCTGATTATGCTGAGAAAATCAAAGGACTGAAGGATAAAACCGGACTGGATGAAGGTGTTCTTTCAGGCGTTTGCGAGATAGAAGGTCATAAAGCGGTGGTTGTAGTCATGGCCAGTGAATTTCTTATGGGAAGTATGGGAATTGCTGTAGGTGAGATGGTTACAGAAGCGTTTGAAGCTGCTGAAAAATATGATCTTCCGATTATCATTTTTACTGCCAGCGGTGGTGCCAGAATGCAGGAAGGTATCCTGTCTCTGATGCAGATGGCAAAAACTTCTGCTGCAGCAAAAAGATTCAGTGAAAAGGGTGGATTATATATATCCGTGCTTACACATCCTACCACGGGTGGTGTAAGTGCCAGCTTTGCAACTCTTGCGGACATTACACTTGCTGAACCGGGAGCTCTTATCGGATTTGCCGGTCCAAGAGTTATAGAACAGACTATCGGTCAGAAGCTTCCTGAAGGCTTCCAAAGAGCTGAGTATCTGGAGGAGCATGGTTTTGTGGACGGAATAGTTTCCAGACTCGAGATGAAAGAAGAACTTGCTCAGATACTCAGACTGCATGAGAAGAGGAGGAAGTCATGGGTGAAATAAGAGATGTAGATAATAAACTTACTGCTCTTGAGGAGCAGATAGAGGCTCTTAAGGATGATATGGATCAGCTGGAGCTTCTCAGTGATCTTCATGCTGAGTATGATAAGACACTGGAAGAGGCGATGAATCTGTCACCACATGACAGAGTATTTCTGGCGAGACATCCGAAGAGACCAAAAGTTGATGATTATATAGATGCGCTTTTTGATGATTTCTTTATTCAGAGAGGTGATCTTCTGAATAAGGAAGACAAGAGTATATATGGTGGAATTGCTATGTTCCACGGCGTTCCTGTTACAGTTCTTGGCCATAGAAAGGGAAGAGACCTGAAGGAAAACATGGAGTACAATTTCGGAATGCCTGAGCCTGAAGGTTATCGTAAGGCTCTTCGCATGATGAAGCAGGCTGAGAAATTCGGACGTCCTATTATTACATTTATCGATACTCCTGGAGCTTATCCGGGACTTGATGCAGAGGCTCATGGACAGAGTCAGGCAATATCTATGAATCTGGCTGAAATGAGTGCGCTGAAGGTTCCAGTTATTGCAATAGTAACCGGTGAGGGAAGCAGTAGTGGTGCACTGGCAATAGGTGTAGCTAATACTGTTTACATGCTGGAAAATGCTGTTTATTCAGTACTGTCACCGGAAGGTTTTGCGACAATTCTGTGGAAGGACTCCAGCCGTGCTGATGAGGCCTGCAAGCTGATGAAACTGACGGCGCAGGACCTTTATGAATATGGAGTTATCGACGGTATCATCAGAGAACCTCTTGGTGGAGCTCATCATAATCCAAGTGTGGTATTTCGTGATATTGATGAAATGCTGGTGAGAGAACTTAGAAAGTTCCGTGGTAAATCCGGAGCAGACATAGCCAGAGACAGATATAGTAAATTCAGAAATATCGATTCAGTTGTTCTGAGAGAAGAGGACTGAGAATATCGGTAAAACAGATATTATGGATAAAACAGATATAACTGATTTAATCTAGTGATTTAAGTGTTTTAAAGACGCTATAAATATAGGAGACATGAAATGATTAACGAATTACTTGGTACAAAATATCCCATTATCCAGGGTGGTATGGCCAATATTGCTCTTGGTAAATTTGCAGCTGCGGTTTCAAATGCCGGAGCGCTGGGGCTTATTGGTTCAGGCGGATATGATGCTGCACGTATAGAACAGGAAATCTATGATGCAAGACAGGCTACAGATAAGCCTTTCGGTGTGAATCTCATGCTATTAAATCCAGATGTGGATAATATCGCAGATCTTCTGGTAAGAGAGAAGATAAAGATAATCACTACAGGAGCCGGAACGCCTGGAAAATATATGGAGAAATGGAAAGAGATGGGAGCAGTAGTTATCCCTGTTGTTGCAAGTAGTGCACTGGCAAGACGTGTTGAAAAACAGGGAGCTGACGCTGTAATCGCTGAAGGTGGTGAGAGCGGCGGACATGTAGGTGACATGACTACCATGGCTCTGGTACCTCAGATAATTGATTCTGTAGACATCCCTGTAATTGCGGCAGGTGGTATAGCAGATGGCAGACAGTATGCTGCTGCAATGTGCCTGGGAGCAGCAGGTGTGCAGATAGGTACCTGTCTCCTTGTAAGTGAAGAATGTCCTGTTCATGATAATTATAAGCAGGAGCTGATCAAGTCGAAGGATAACAGTACTACTGTAACAGGAAGAAGTCTGAATGCACCTGTTCGTATCATAAAGAATCAGATGGCAAGAGAATATCTGAAGCTTGAAGCACAGGCTGCTTCCCGTGAAGAACTTGAGCAGATTACCCTGGGAGGTCTTCGCCGTGCTGTAACTGACGGAGATATGAAGACAGGCTCTGTAATGGCAGGACAGGTATGTGGACAGTTAAAGGAAGTAAGACCTGTAGCTGATATAATCAGTGATATGTATAACGACGGAATGAAAATACTTGAGTCATTTCGTGCGTAGCGAGGAATCATAGATAAAAGTATGAACGTTGAAGAAACCTATGACATCATAATAATCGGTGCCGGTCATGCCGGCTGTGAAGCTGCTCTTGCTGCAGCACGTATGGGATTTGAAACTATCATGTTTACAGTAAGCATGGATAGTGTGGCACTTATGCCTTGTAATCCTAATATAGGAGGAAGCAGCAAGGGGCATCTGGTCAGAGAAATAGATGCGCTTGGTGGTGAGATGGGTAAAAATATTGATAAGACCTATATTCAGTCGAAGATGCTGAATGTTTCAAAAGGACCTGCAGTACATTCTCTTAGAGCTCAGGCTGATAAGGGGGAATATACCAAGCAGATGAGACTTACGCTTCAGAAACAGCCGCATCTTACTATGAGACAGGGTGAAGTGGCAGAGATTCTTTATGAAGAGATAGCGGATGACGAAAACGATAGTCTGACAGGATATAAGAAGAGAATCACCGGTGCCAGAACCGTATCGGGAGCCACCTATCATGCAAAGGCGGTTATTCTTTGTACCGGAGTATATCTCAAGGCTATGTGCATTTACGGTGATACCATTACTTACACCGGACCCAACGGACTTATGGCGGCAAATAATCTGTCAAAATCTCTCCTTGATATGGGCATCGCGCTTAGAAGATTCAAGACGGGTACACCACCCAGACTTGATGGTACCACTATAGATTATTCAAAGATGTCAGAGCAGAAGGGTGATGAACATATACAACCTTTCTCATTTACCAACAGAGAAGAAGATATAGCCAGAGAACAGATATCATGCTGGCTGACTTATACAGGTGAAGAAACTCACGAAATTATAAAAGAAAATATAGACCGTTCACCTCTTTTTTCAGGAGTGATAAAGGGAACAGGTCCGAGATATTGTCCTTCAATTGAGGACAAGGTAATGAAATTTCCTGACAAGAACAGACATCAGCTGTTTGTTGAACCTGAAGGAGAGTTTACTACAGAAATGTATCTGGACGGAATGTCATCTTCACTTCCAGAGGATGTACAGTATAGAATGGTGCACAGTGTACCGGGACTTGAGAATGCAAAAATAGTAAGACCGGCCTATGCTATCGAGTACGACTGTATTTC
>CACZOE010000018.1 GCA_902782695.1 uncultured Lachnospiraceae bacterium
GTTCGGATATATATAACCAAAAGAAAAAGTCGCCTAAGATATTTTGTGATAAAAGTGCATAAAAAAATTTGTGCAATCTGCTATAAAATAAAAGTGGTATTTGTGCAAGAATTATGTATAATCAGAATATGATGCCATACGGATGAAAAGCTGTTTTTAGCGAATGAAGGTATCCGATGGCATCTATTTTTTTCGAATAAATCATGAGAGAGAAAAGGGAGGCTGGCATGATACGAAGTAAAGGAAAAGTATTATTCAAAGCGGCTCTTGCAGTCGGTTTGACCTTTATGATTCCTGCCGGAAAGGTTCGGGCTGAAGCCCCGGAAAAAACGGCAGTTGATAAGAGCGAGGGAATTACTTATATCCTGAATGAAGAAGATTTGGTTATGGGATACGATCTACATGGTAATTCTGTCATAGTAAAAGCTATTACAGTTGATGAAAAGAATTATTACAACATGTATATTGATGCAAATTCCAATGGAGTAATAGATAAAGGAGAGGAGCCGGTGGCTCTTCCACTTAGTAGTGCTCCGACAGGGGATGAAACCTCTGTAAATCTTACACCAGGTATATCTATATATGGTGCTTATGATGTAAAGGTTACGGATCCTATCACCATTACCCTGACAGAGGATGATGGTTTTATTACTGGTCCTGTATATGCTGCATATAAGTCGGATGTAAGTGCTCCTATTTCAGTAGATATAAATGGTTTATCCACTTACAGTGGAGCGGTGTATGGACTCTATGATTCAACATCTAAAGTTTCAGCAGCAAAGGCTGTAACAATTAATGTTAAGGATAGTACTACAAGTGCAGTCGTGTACGGTTCTTACAGATCAGATATTAGTGCCTCAGGAACCGGAGCAAAAGCGGTTGAGATAAATGTAACAGGTAATTCAAAACTCTCAGCTCCTGTTTATGGTGCAGAAGGTGGAAAAACTGTTGATGATAAGCCTGAACCAAGTAAAATCACAGGTGATATAGACGTAAATATAGATCTTGATGATGCTGCGGAAAATACCGTAGGAAATTGTTACGGCATCAATGGTTCTTTTGAAGTTACTGGAGATGTGAATCTGAGCATAAAGAATGCGACTTCAACATCTACTAGTTATGGAACTTATAAACAATACGGAGACAAGTATACAGGTGAAATAACTGGAAATGTTAATATAACTGTTGAAAAGTCAAATATTAACAGTATACAGCCAGTTTATTATGGGTCTGTTGATGGTAATCTGAACGTCGATGTTACTGATTCAGTAGTCACATATCAGATATACGGTGTTTATTCCGCTTCCCTTTCTGGAAATGTTACCATGGATTTTGTTAATTCATCTATAGGATATTTTTATGGATTGTACACTAAGTCTCATGCCGGGGGTGATGTAACCATAACAGCTGATAAAGACTGTGCATTCAACTATGCTAATAGTTATGGTGTGTACTCTGAAAGTAGAGTAGACGGAAATCTTACTATAGATTTACATAATACCTATGATGGAACTTATTCTGTCGGTTTTTATGGTGTGAGTTCTTCTTCATCAGTAGGTGGAGACATGGACTTTAAACTTTCTGGTGGAAATTGCTATTATGTATATGGTCTTTCTTCCACATCCACTGTTCAGGGTAATACAAGTATAGATATACAGGGAATTACGAGTGCCAGCAAGAATAGTGGTTATATCTATGGTATTGATAATTCAACAGTTCTGGGAGATTTAGATATTAAAATACACGACGTTAAAGATTATGGAAGTGTTTACGGGGCAAATAGTTTTACTGCTTCTGACACATGTAAAAGTGTGAAAATAGCTCTTGATAACGTAGATTCAGGATATATATATGGTGTTTATGGAAATAATTCAAGTGCTTACTCTAAAACAGAAATATCTGTAACCGATTGTACATATAGAAGTTATCTATATGGTGTTGGACATTGGAGTTCGAATCCAATTGGTGTCGATGTATCAGTTGTGGTTAAGGATAATGCTCCTGCAGAAGGAATTACAGGTGGAGAGTTTCGTGCTGTAAATGGATATGGTAGTAGTTATGCTATTGCTCTAGGTGATCTGACCGTAGAGTCAGAGAATAATGTGGGCTATTACTATTATGGTGTATATAGTCTCATGACAGTAGGAGACATTACATATACATCTAAAAATGATACCATGGTTAAAAATGGTACATATTCGGGTTATTCATATTCTCTTAACTATGCATATGCAAATGGTAAGATAAATGCAACTATAAATGATTGTACCTTCTTTAATGCAGGTAGTGATAATTATGTTTGTGGTAAAGAGGGAACAACTATTACTTATAATGGAGGAACCATCACCGGTCAGAACGATCAGTTATATAACTATTGTTCCAATTCAAGTGAAATCTATGGAGATACAGTAGTTAAGTATAATGGTGTTACCTTTGGCGACGTTGTTAACTCTTCTGAAGAGGTTCAGCAGACTTATTTCTATATGTACGGTGGTGCTAAACAAAATGTTCAGTTATACATTGATGAAGAATGTAAACTCCCTTCAAAATATTCTTTCAGTCCTAGTGCCGGTACAGATGGAAGCGTTATAGCCAAAATCGGTGCAGACACGCTGTATGTATCAGGAAAGGCTGAGCTTACAGCAACCCTTCTTTCAGGAATAAAGAATCTACATCTCATGAATACCTACTATACAATCTCAAAGGATCTTACAGTAGATAACATTGAAATCAGAAATTCTAGTGTTGAAGTAACAAAGGGGGCTACATTAAAGGCCAGTGAAATCCTTGATATGGAGTATGCATACATACTCCTTGGAGGTACAATTGACGGAACACTCGCAGAATATTCTGAGGAGGATGGTAAGACTTATACCAAAGCCTCAACTCAGTACTATTATATGGATGGTGGAAAGTTTGCGGGTATGCCGGAAGAGACAAATATCTATTATCCTATAGATATTAAATATAATGAGACTGGCGGTACTGTAGAACATACCGGAGATACCGGCTCACATGCATTAAGAGAGGATGCAGTTTTTGGAAAAGTTGGAGGAACGGTTAAATTAAATGCAACTCCTAATAAGGGATTTGTCATTAATTCAGCATCTGTAAAAATGGATGGCGATGCAGCAGCTCGTGATATGGCCGAGAAAGCTTATGCCACCTATACAGAGTACAGTTTTACTATGGAGGCAAAGGCTGCTGAAGTAAATATCGCATTTAATGGAGATAAGATAGCCATTGGTAAAACAGTAAATGATCCTGTTGCACTGGTGGGTAAAGAATATACTGATGAAGCTCCATTATATGATTTTGCTTCTATTAAGATACTGAATGATTCTGCAGAGGGTGATCTGGTGGTTGCTCTGGCAAAGGGTGAGTCCCTTCCTACAGGACTTTCATTATCTGAAAACAAAATCATCGGTTCTGTAGCTTCTGAGGATAAAACAGGAAAGACAGTTAAGTTCGATGTTACTGCAAAGAACGGAGTATCAGGAGAACTTTCGCTTACAATCAAGTCAGAAAAGAAGCAGGGTTCAGTTGTTGCTTCAGCAGATGGAAGAGTTCTTGTTGATGAAGAATCAAAAGAGATAAATGTATTTGGAAATTCAATAGTTATCGAAGCTGCAGATGAAGATACAGCCATTTTCATGGATGATGATATGGATGGTGAGAAGGATAATGATACTGCAGTAGTATCAGGCGATTTCTCTGAATATAAAGTATATGGCTTATCTTCAGCATCAACTGACAGACCTATATCAATTACCATGAAGGGTGGAACTCTTGCAGGAATAGATGGTCTGTATAAGGCTACTCAGACGCTGGAAGATACTACTGTAGATGGTGTATTTATAGATGTTCAGGGCGGATCAGCAGGCTATGTATATGCCGTTGATAATTCCAAAACAAATACTCAGGTATTCTTAAGCGTAGCAAAAGGAACCTATAAATCAGCAGTTGTATCTCTTGGAAATTCTTATACTCTGAAGGGCTATATCATGGCTTCAGCCGGTGCTGCTTCTGAGGTTGGAAACTATGTATTAAATAAAGATATGGAATTTGCAAGTATAAGTACCAGTACAAGTTCTTCTTATACTTCAACTCTTTTGACCATACCTGAAGATAGAACTCTTACTGTATCAGGTACTGTTTATACAGGTCAGTATTCGGGAATACTTGTTAATGGTGAGATGGTATGTAACAGCGAAGCTGCAACTCCATATACATACTCAGCAGGATCAGAGTCAGCAGGTGGAAAACTCATAGTTCCTGAAGGTGGAAAACTCACAACCAAGACTGACTGGAAGGGAGTATATTATCCATTTACTTATAAGACAAATCTGGAGGGAACAAGTGTATCCTTAAAATCAGGTAATTATAGTCTTACCTATGCTTCAGTTAAATATATAAGAAGCGGTTTTGATGTTACTGGCTCCGTATCTATGCCTGATGGCTATAATGCTTCTTATATGACAAATTCTTCTGAAGAAACAGAACTTGCTACAAGTACACTAGAGTTTACTTCCGAATATGGTCCGATGAATCTTGCTCTATCTTATACTCCTAAGCAGATAGAAGTTATGAGTCCATTTGCTCAGGCTACAGTCGTTCTGGATAAGGAATATACTGCAGCACTGCCGGCATTTAGCTATTTGGATCTGACTATTAAGAATGATACTAATGCATCTTATGCTCAGCAGGAGAAAGTAACCTACTCACTGGTTAAGGGAACACTTCCAAAAGGACTTACCTTTGAGGGTGGAATAGTAACAGGAACTCCTACAGCGGAAGGAACAAGTACGGTAGTAGTCAAAGTTACAGGTCTTAATGGAACTTCTGTGGATGTACCTATAGAGTACGTAGTAAGAAGTTCTGAAAGTATAGAAAATGATATAAACAATAAGGTTACTATAGATGGAAACAATGTTAACCTGAATGGATGTTCTATAGTAATTATTCCTGATGCAGAATATTCAGGATGTGTAAATATTTATCAGGATGCGGATCATGACGGTATAGCAGATGATACCATACCACTTTTGATAAATGACTCAAAGCATCTGGCTCTCTCTAGCAATAAGGCTATTAAGGGTTATACTGATACCGAGAATGCTTTTGATGGAGATATCAGTATCTATATGTATGGTGGAACTGTATATCAGATCTTCGGTGCTTATGCATTGGATAGTTCTCCGGTAACAGTTAACGGAGATGTTGAACTTCATGTTCTTGGTGGAACTATCTCCAGCTATGCAGCTGCTATATATAATGCAAAGGCAAATAATGTAACCTTTGATGCAAAGGGTGGATATTTTGGTGGATACTTCGTTGGAGCTTATCATCCGATAGATGTCAAGATGGTAAACTTTAATTATACAGATGAAGCATACTGTTACGGTGGTAACGATCAGAAAATCACAGTTGGTGGTAATGTAATAGCAAATGTAAATGCTACTGTAGGTTCAAATCTGGCTTACTCAGGTAGTAGCAGGTATTCTTATGGATTTTCAGGTAATGTTTCCTCAAGTTTCAGTGGTGTAAATGGAACCACAGTTGGTGGAGATGTTAACTATACAGTAGTAGGTAATTTTAGAACCTACAAGCAGATGTACTTCGTAAGTAACAAAGCCAAAGTAGAGGGTGACCTGGTAGCAAACATTGAAAAGGGTTCTGTAGGTGTTGGTTATTATGGATCTTCTTATGCCGATAAAAACGCTATGGTCAGTGGATCAACTGTAACTGATATCAGGGTAAATGTTGATCCTTCCGTTGGTGAATATAATCATTATTTCTATCCAACTGCAAATGGTGCATCACTTAGAAACCTTATCTGGTATGGAAAGGGATCTAAGCTTGAGACAAGCATAACAAACAGTAAAGATACAGCTACCACTCTTTCCGGCTATGGATATATGTATGCAAATACTTCCATTCATATAGTTGGTGAATACACCATGGAGGAATCAGAAGATTCGGTATATCTCTATCTGGATAAGATGTCAAGCGATTCTGATAAGGTAGCTGACCTGAAGATAGCTGATGGAGTAGAGTATAAAGTAAATACACTTTATCATAATGCCGGAAAAATGACTGTAGAAAGCGGAGGAAAGGTAAGAGCACTTAACTATCAGTCTAGTGCCGGTGCGGAAACAGTAGTAGAAAAGGATGGTACATTCCTGGTTGCTGTTCCTGAAGAGTATCCATATGACTATGGAACAGCTGATGTCCAGGGAACGATTACCAATAACGGTAATGTAACTATAGACAGAAACCTGAATCTCGTTGGAGAATTCACAAATAAGGGCAGCCTTACCGTATCTAATATGTTTAACGATAGAGGTACATTTGTAAATGATACTGAAGGAACTGTAACTACATTAGATTTTAAAGCTAATGATACCGCTTATACAAAGGATATAATCAATAAGGGTACATGGGATGCAAATAAAACTTTTGTTTTAAGTGTAAATGTAGATAATAGTGGAACTCTGAATATAAATAAGGGAACCAATACCAGTGTATATAACTATGGTATGACAATTAATAATGGAGGTTCCGTTATTAACGAGGCAGAAGGTACCTTGCTCATTGACTGGAGAATCTCTAATTCCGGTATTATCTATAACTTTGGAACATTTACACAGACTTACATAAGCAGTTATTACTACTATCTCGGAAAGATATATATGGCAAAAGCGCCAGATCTTCTTCCAATAGATACTTATGGTAAAGAGGCGGTAAATTATTATCAGAATTCACTTTATGCTTCACTTTATTATCCTGTTATGATTGACTATCCGAAGAATGCTTTCTCTGGAGCGACAGTTGTAGATGGACATTCCAGTGATATAGAAGGGGATACAAATATCTATGTAAGAGCTGGAGATAAGCTTACGGTTGCTTTTGGTGAACCGAAGACAGGATATTCTTATGACAACATTGACTCAGTAGTAGTTGATGAAGAGCCATTTGTGGCTTCAGATTCAGGAGTATTTGAACTGGCTAAAATGCCTGTATCCAGAGCTATAGTCACAGTTAATATGAAAGAATCTGATGAGAAGATAGTTTTAGAGCCGGATAAACTTGAGGTTCCGGCAGGACAGGTTGGTAAAGCTATAAAGGCTATCGATCTGAAGACAGCAGTTGCGATAACAGGTGATATCGATAGTGATGAGGCAGAGGTTAAATATGTAGCAAGTACCAAATATCCTCTTCCTGCAGGTATTTCTCTGGATAGCAATGGTGTTATCAGAGGAACTCCTAAAAAGGCTTGTGTAGATGAGCAGACTGCTGTAGTAACTATAACTGGAAAGAACCTTACAAGAGCAGAGCTTACGATCAAGTTTGGTGCTATCGAGAAAGGATTACCATCCTTCAGCAAACCGTCACCATATGGTTCTACAGGAACCAAGCTCGCAAATGTATATATACCAAAGATTAATGATGGAACCTATGAATGGGGTGAAGATACAGAAACTATCATAGATGAGAAGGCAATAGCCGGCGAAGAATTTAGTCTGTACTTCAAACCAAATGATACAGATAATTATGACTGGTCAAAGGTTCTTGATGGTAACTGGAATAAAACTGAGAAACGTCTTGAGATGATGGTTAGTGTCAGACTGAACAAGATAATTATTCCTAAAGAAATGTATGCTGATATCATTCCTGAAAAGCTGGATGCAGTTTACCTCGATAAGCTGAGTGATATAGAACTTCCATCAAATGAGAATGGTCATTTTGAATGGAGATATCCTGATACAGAGGTTGGAAATGTAGGAACTAAGACCTTCTACGCATACTTTGTAGCAGCAGATCAGAACAGATATTATAATTCAAATTACTACTCAAGCTACAGCTCTTACTATATGACACTTACAGTTGATGTATCCAAGAAAAAGAGAACAGCTCCTATCTTTACCTCACTTAATTCATTTGAAGGAGATACTATAGGAAGCATCACTCTTCCAGAGATAGAAGAAGGAAGCTACAAGTGGAAATCAACAGAGAGCTCAGTTGTAGAGGATGGTAAGGAATATACTCTGGTATTTAAACCGGAGGATAATGCTAATTATAACTGGACAACAGATGTAGAAGGTGTTTACTATTCTGCGGCTGATGCAGGTTATATATTCTTCGTAACAATTAATATAGCTAGTAAGCCGATCAAGGTTAAAGGATTCCCTCTGGCTGAGGTACAGGCAGCTTATGGTAAGTCAGTAGCAGATGCGAAACTTCCATATGTAAGAGCTCAGCAGTGGTATCTGGATGGAAAACTTCTGGAGTCACCTCTTGTAGAAGCAACAAGTGTACCTGATGGAAACTTCCAGTGGGTAGATGCATCTACAGAGACTATAGATGATATCGGGGCTAGAACCGGAAAGGTTAAATTTGTACCTGTCAGCTCAGAGCAGGTGGAACAGTACACTAGCGATGAAATGGATGTAAATATAGTAGTAACACATGAACATGATTATGCAGATTATGACAAGGATGCAGAAGGTCATTCAAGAACTTGCAAGATCTGCGGAGAGAAGACAGAAAAAGAAGCACATTCATATCCTGCTTATGAGTATTATCATACAGCAGATGGTCATGGAAAGAAGTGTAGCGTCTGCGGATATATTACTGATCTCGCTGACCATGAATGGGACAGCGGTTATATAACCAAGCAGCCTACAGAGGAAGAAGACGGAATCAGAAGATATACATGTAAGGTATGTGGAGAGACAAAGGATGAGGTTGTTTCATTAATACCTACGCCTGAGTATACCGTACCTACAGGACTTAAAGCTACTTATGGAGATACTCTTTCAACAGTAACTCTTCCAGCGGCTGAAAATGGAACCTTCAAGTGGGAGAAGAGTCTGTCAACTTCAGTTGGTAATGTTGGTGAGAATACCTTTAGTGTAACATTTACGCCAACTGATACCGGCTATAGAACTGTAACAGGTATATCCGTTACTATAAGTGTTTCAAAGAAGGTTATGGAATCTATTCCAGTAATAAGCGGTACATTCAGTGGCCTTGTAGGCGAGAAGCTGTCATCTATCAAGCTTCCTACAGTAGAAGGTGGTAAGTATGTATTTGCGGATCCTAATGAGACACTTCCGGCTACTCCGGGTGAATATGAATATACAGTTACATTTGTACCAAGTGATACAGCTAACCTTCAGTGGCCTGAGGATCTGAATGCAACTGTCAAAGTTAAGGCGATTTCTGAAACTCATATTCATACACTTAAAGAAGTTCCTGAAGATCCAGCAACCTGTGAAAGCGGAGGACGCTCGGCATACTGGGTATGTACTGATGAAGAGTGTGGAATGTGCTTCAAGGATAATGCGGGTAATGAAGAGATAACAGACATGACAACTCTTAATTTACCTCCAAAGGGTCATAAATACGGCAATCCAGAATATACCTGGACTGATGAATATGAAACAGTAACAGCAACCAGAGTATGTTTAAGAGACGAAAATCATATTGAGACAGAAACAGTAAATTCAAGCTATGAAGTAGTAGAAGAGGCTACTGATGATACGGATGGAAAGGGAGTATATACAGCTACCTTTGAGAATGATGCATTTGGAGTTTGGACTAAGGAAGTAGTGATTCCAAGAAAGGTTAATCCTACGGTAACACCGACAGCAAGTCCAACAGCAGAACCAACGGATGAGCCAACACCGGAACCAACAGCAACACCAACGGCAACACCGACAGCAGA
>CACZOE010000019.1 GCA_902782695.1 uncultured Lachnospiraceae bacterium
AATGGTCATTTTTTTCTGGAAGTGTTGCTAATTTGTTATCCTTTTTCTGCTACAATCATACTAGAGTATTCATGAATTAAGGAGGTGAGCTATGCCAAAATTTGAAAATATCGAGGATCAGAACAAATATGAAGAATTACAAGAAAAGTTAGAGCATAAAAAATATGGCCCGAATATTAACAAGAATAAAGATATTAATGTACAAAATGTAAATAGAGTTAAATCAAATAATAACGTAAATGATAAAAAGAATAATATAAAAAAATGAGGTTTAAATCATGCCGAAATTTAAGAATGAATATAGTAAATTTGATAAGGAACAGGGGGCTGAGCTTGCACCGCAGATATTATTTGGCTTTCTGAATGATTTGGTGTCTGAAAAGGATAAACAAAGGATATATAAAAATGTTTGTATATTCAAAAATATAAATTTTCAAACTACGGAATTTGTAGTAAAAAACTACGGGGAAGAGTTTCGGAAAATAACGGAAGATGTAAAAGAATTCCAGATGCATACTAAAGAAAAAAGTGGTGATGGAATCACTCTTATGGGACGGGGGTTTAATGAATATTATGAATCTCCTTACTGGGATAGTGCTATAAAGCTGTATCAGGATTCCTACCGTGAGCTGGCTGACCTGATGAGGGAAAATGCTGACAAGATAAAATTTCAGAATGATAGTGAGAGAAACTATTATGATTCCCTGACAGTGATGGCAGATGATATGGCTAATGGCGGCTGGCATAATCTTCTGGAGGAAAATATCCAGTTTGAATATGCCTGGAATATTCGCCAGAAGATGAGATTTACTGCCGCAGCTATCGGCGAGAACGAAAAAGGTGAGTTCAAAGCTGACATCGAATACAGTGATGATATGAGAACTCTTAGTGCGTTTGCGCCAACGGGTATTCTTGACGCAGTTGCCGGTGCTGTCAGGTCTACAAAAAAATACGAAGATTATAAGAAAAAAGGAGATATTGGACGTGAGGAACTGATAGCTGAATATCAGGATCAGTATCTTCGGATGAAGAAGGCTCTTTCGCTGTCAAAGAAGGAATTTGAAGGTCTTGAAAATGCAAACGCTACTGAGAATGTATATGATGAATTCACTAATGGTGACAGAGGCTATGAACGTGTCCTGAATGATGCTGAGGCCAGAGTTAATCTTCTTAAGGCAGGCTGGCCTGCTGAGGATGTGGCATATATAGCCAGAGCAAGATATGTGCTGGATAATATCAAGTCCGGAGCTGATAGACGGTTTAAATCTTATAATTCAGATAAGAAGGCTTTCGAGGCTGAGCAGAAGAAAGAAAATGCCATAAAGGCTGAAACTGATCAGGAAAAAGCAGAGAAGGCTGAAAGACTTAAAAAGCTTGCCGAGAAAAAAGCAGAACTGAATAAGACGGAGGCTGATTATAATAAATATAAAAGTCAGTACAATCTGATGAAAAATCAGTGGGATGAGATTATCACCGGACCGATTACTGCCCAGACCAGAAAAACTAAGCTGCAAAGCATGGTGAGCTGTATGAGTAATGTCAAAAATGCTCTCGGGAAAATAGATTCTGTCGGTTATACCATAGACAGACTCCTGGAAAGAATTGATGCTCCCCTTTCAGCTGTAGACAAAGCTGTAATGGCGGCAGATGAAAAGACAAAATATAAATGTCTGGAAGAGGTTGATCCTACATTTATGTCCTCCTCCAAACAGTTCAGTGATTTCAAGAAGGCATATAAGAGACTTGTAGAAAAGGCAAAGAACCTGGATCCAAATGATTATAACCGTGTAAAGGCATATACGGATCAGGTGAAGGAAACAACCAGACTTGGAGTTATTTATCTGAGATATAAGAGACATCAGCTGGACGGCCCTGAAGGTGCCAAGCATAAGCGTTCTGATACGGAAAAACAGAGGGTCCAGACGGTTGACAATCTGGTTAACGGTCTTAAACAGCTCGTAGATCCGGGTACATTAAAGAAGATAATTGATGTAAATGATGCAGCATATAAGGTGTATAACCAAGGAGCATCGTCCAGACTGCTGGAAGAGTATACCATACCTAAGAATGAGGATCCTTTCGATAAGTATATCAGAACCTATATGGGAAGAGGTGCGATGAATGCAGATAAGGAAGTCTTAGCAGAGTATCTTTCAAATGTTGTTGGAGCATACTTCATGAAGCAAAATCCTGAAACTGCTTTTGATGAAAAGAAGTTAAAGCGATATATTGATGCTGTGAAGGAACAGTTTAAACCGGAGACTCTCTCAGAGGATTTCATGAGACGTGCTCTGGAAGATCCGAAAAACTTAAGTAACGTTGTAGATGATATGAATCTGAATGTATATGGTGTCGACA
Organism: uncultured Lachnospiraceae bacterium; assembly: GCA_902782695.1. Classification (GTDB taxonomy): domain Bacteria; phylum Bacillota; class Clostridia; order Lachnospirales; family Lachnospiraceae; genus Eubacterium_Q. The sequence goes on from CACZOE010000019.1 coordinate 2,359, forward strand.
TGGACAGATACAGCGATTATCTGGAGGATATGAGACTTCTGTATCAGAATATGAAGGAACCACCGGCTAACAGTAAAGGCTTCTATTCAAAGCTGTATGAAACAGTAAAGAAGGCGGCTCATCTGCCGGAGAATATCAGTGACATAGATCCGCAGGAGCTTAAGAAAAAAGTTGCCGATTTAAATCATGAGATATGTACCTATTCCAAGAACATAATTAATAAAAATAAAAAGACCGTTGGAATCGGAAGCGCATATTCTTTTGCATCACTTAATATCGTAGGTGACTACTGCGAGAAGACAAAGTCATATATTCAAAAAGCAGGAATAATGATCAACAAGGCGAGAGGTCTGAAAGAGAAAGAACCGGGTAAATTCGATATCCTTTCCGAGAAATATATAAATGTTGATGCATATACTGCCCAAAGTATAGAAAACCATAAGAATAAAAAGCAAAACGGTCAGGATATTCGCCAACTGGATGAGGAGCTTCTTGCATCAACCCTCAGCAATCTCCGTCATGACAAGATAGATAAGGATAATATCAGGAATGTCAGAAAGAATATGGAGAAGGAAACACAGAAAATAAAGAAAGCTGATAAGAAACCTGGTGAAGCACCTGTCCAGGAAGGAAGAGGTGTACCCGTTTCACGACCAAGAAGAAACAGCATCGGCTAAAGAAATGTCTTTGGACTTAAGGGAGTTATGATATGACATCCGGATTTTTTCCGGGTGTCATTTTTTCGGGCTTTTTTATTACAGATTTTTTATCAGACTTTTTTGTCAGATTGTTTAATAAAAATATCGGTTTTACAGGTAAAAAATGTTATAATTAAATGTATTTTTCTATTCATTGGTTGCGCTTTTGTTGCTAATAGTAGTTTATACTAAGAATTAATTATGGATAACTGTTTTTTGGCTGTTTATACAGCTGACTATAAGTAAATAAAAAATAAATAAAAATAATATGAGTATGTGACAATTCACTATACCTGTGAACTGTCCGTGATGTATATAGGAGGTAAAACATATGCCACCACTTAAAACAGATGTTGCGCATCCTTTTGTTGAATATAACGAACTGGTTTATACAGATACAAATCCGGAAACTAATCAACCGGAAGTTCATCATAACGGATATCAGCCGGTTCTTCGTAATGGAGGTCTGACTCCGGAGATTCTTGATACCGGAAATCTGGAAACCTTGATGGATTTCTGGAATAAAAACCAGAATAACCTTAATGATGAAGAGAAGGCCTATATGCAGGCGAGAATCGAATCTGCTACAGAAATCGATCGCCTCAGAACAAAGGCACTTACCGATATAGCAGAAGGAAAGGTTACTCAGGGACCTGAGGTAGATAAGCAGGGCGGATTTACCGGCTTCTCAAATCTGAAAAGTCCCGGGGTTCAGTCCAGCGGTCATGGCTGCTGGTCAGTTTCCTATTCCATGCTCCTTAAGAGCCGTGGTGTAGATCTGTCTCAGGAGCATATAAGAGGCTGGAGACCGGACAGAGCAAAGGAGACCACTTCATCTGAATCTAAGCAAGAGATGGAAAGCACAAGAAGTGCTGTGTCCCGGAGAATGAATACAGATACTGTAAACAGTATTGATGAAATGGGAGATCTTCTGATGCAGGTGCTCCCTAATACTACTATGACATCTGTCACCTTGGATCCGATACTTATCGAAGGTCTTACAGTAAATGGTAAACAGCTGGATCCTAAGAACCCGGCTGATACAAATGACATCAATATAATTAATCAGAGTTACGACAGACAGACTGAGCAGTTTCTCCGCAACATGATAAATAAGGCGATAAATGAGGAACATTCTCCGGTATCGCTTATGGTAAATGGTCATTATATGACGATAACCGGTATCAGCGATGATCAGAAGACAGTTCGCTGCGAAGATTCCTTTAAAGATGAAAAAGGATCCTTTACCAAATACAAGACTTTAGCTGAAATAGTCCAGCTTGCTAATCATGAGAGAACAAGAGAAGATGGACTGAAGATTCCTGCGGAAGGAGTTAAACTCTCCTGGCTTCATGATATGAAGATGCCCGAATACGAGAAGAGACTGGAAGAGAGCCCCAAGATAGATTCCGTTGACTTGAACTATGTGAAAATGGACGAAAACGGAAATATGGAAGTTGATGTTCCGTCTAATGATGTGAATACTTCGAGCTATGGCAATCAGAATATAGGCCAGATAGAAGGTAATGGAATAAATATAAGTGTCACGCTTGATATGGAAAGTCTTTCCAGAGACCTGGGCGGCAAAGCAGTTACTAGTCCTATAGGTCCCGGTAACAGGTACAGGATGGGTTCCTATGATTCCTATTATCCTAAGAAAGTATACTATGGCAAGGATCCTGCTCTGATCCAGGAACTTCAGGCAGGTGTTAATCAGCAGAATCCAAATGTAAATAACGTGTTGGATAATCTGGCGCAAAATCAGGCAAATCTGGATACAACACAGAACCTGCTTCAAAACGCAGGTGTGCTGAATAACCAGGCAAATCTTGATCCGAACGCTACACAGCACATACTTCAGAATGCAGGCGTGCTGAATAACCAGGCGAATAATCAGACAGATACAACTCAGATATTAGATGGTGATACAACCCAGAA
>CACZOE010000020.1 GCA_902782695.1 uncultured Lachnospiraceae bacterium
GATTGAAATAGCAGCTGCTTCTTTTCCTGAAAAACCAAGAGCTATTGCAAGGAAATAAGCTCCATATATACCAAACTGTGCCGCCGCACCCAGGATAAAGCTCGGCGGATATGCTATCAGCGGACCGAAATCCGTCATAGCTCCTACACCCATGAAAATGAGTGAAGGAAGAATACTCCATTCATCGAGTTTATAGAAGTAATGAAGAAGTCCACCCTCTTCTATAATACCCGGAAACATATTAACCAGAAACATACCGAATGAAATCGGTACCAGCAGGAGTGGCTCAAACCCCTTAGCGATTGCAAGATACATAAAGAGAAATGCAACAAGAATCATTATGTAATTCTTCCAATCAAGAGTAGCAAAACCTGTCTGACTGGCCAGATTTAGAATTATCTCTTTCATTTTATTCCTCCAAGATTCCTCGAAGAAGCCAAAGGCCATTCAAGGATGACATTTTATGGTATTAGTCAAGTGTAACGAGTGTATCTCCGGATTCAACCTGAGCACCAACTGTAGCTTCAACTGATGCAACAGTTCCATCCTCAGGAGCAACGATTTCGTTCTCCATCTTCATAGCTTCAAGAACCATGAGAACATCACCCTTCTTTACTGCCTTACCAACTTCAGTCTTAACTCCGAGAATCTTTCCAGGCATTGGTGCAGATACTACTATGCTCCCCTTTGATCCGGAAGCAGCAGGTACTGCTGCTGGAGCTGCTGCTGGTGCTGCTGGAGCAGCCGCAGGTGCCATAACTGGAGCCATTGCAGGAGCTGCAACTGCAGGAGCTACTCCTGCGCCTACTTCTTCAACAGCTACATCATATGTTGTTCCATTAACGGTAATCTTATAATTTTTCATTTTTATTCTCCTCTATATAAATGTAAAATACTAAATTCACAAGTTAACATTTATCTGGCTCTTCTTATAGATCTGACTATAAGCTTATCATTACTAGCTGTATAAGCAGGACCTCTTGCAGCGCCGGCACTTGCAGCATATACTGCAGCTGTAATAACAGCAACCAGCTCTTTATCGTTCATAAGATTCTTATCTGCCGGAGCAGCTGCCTTTGCAAGGCTCTCCTGTTTAACAGGCTCAGCAGCAGGCTTTTCTTCTGCTTTTTTATCCTCTGATCTGGAACCTATAATCATCTCTTCAGTCTTCTTCTTAGCAGCAGCCTCTGCAGCCTTATCCATAGCTCTCTGTTTTCTGATTTCAGAATCAAACAGCATAGGAAGATACTTAAGCAGACTGATTATAAATGATATAAATATGAGAACCGTAAAAACAACGCCCATTCCTATGGCAGTATTTTTACCAGCCTGAGTTATAAGTTCTTTCTTTGAATAAATTGCACTAACTTCACAGTCAATTGCTTCAAATGGTCTCTCATCATAAGCAGCAGCCAGGTATGAATCAAGGAACTTGTCCATAGAAGTCATATCAAGCTCAGAGTAATTTCCGTACATCTGAGTTACATATGTTGTAACATCAACACCATACTGAGTAGCCTGACTAACCATATTGTTATATGTTTTTTCTTTATCTATTTCGAATGCTTTATTCTGTTTAAATGATATCGAAACCTTTACATCACGGTTTTGATAATTACAAACCTGTGAACAGATTACCTTACCATCTGTACCATTTGAGAAGCTTACAGCATCTGAGCCTTCCTTAAAGCCTATATATGGTCCAACATGATCTGTAGATTCAGATGCAAGAAATCCAGAAACAGCTGTTTTCTGAAGTTCAGTACCATCTGTCAGATAATAATCCTGTTCCATTTCATTTGTATGATTATACTTAGATATGAGTTCCTTTGTATAATTCTGCATAGCATCCTTATCGAACTCATAATTCAGCTCTTCTTCTCCACCACAAGCTGTTAATGAAAGAAGAAATGTAAGCATCACAGAAAGAATAAGCATTTTTGAAAACTTTTTCTTCATGAATTAAATCCTCCTTAAAATGCCATATGCTTTCTGAATGGTCTTTCCTCTCTCTTAGTAGCGAGCATATCAAATGCAGCAATAAGTCTCTTTCTTGTTGCATCAGGCTCGATTATATCATCTACATAGCCTCTTCTTGCTGCAGCAAGTGCACTTGACTGGCTCTCTTCTATCTTCTTTGCAGCATCCTTGATAGCAGAAACCTTATCATCTGCACCAGCGATATCATCCGCATACATGATTTCAGCAGCAACTGAAGGATCTGTTATACCAACCTTTGCTGTAGGCCATGCATAAACTATATCAGCTCCTAATGATTTAGAATTCATTACTACATAAGCTGAACCAAATGCATCACCAATTATTACATTTACCTTAGGAACTGAAGCATCTGTAAAGCTTACTGATAGTTTAGCTATATTCTTAGCAATTGTTTTCTCACTTTCAAATGTAGAAACAAAGCCCTTTGCAGCTGTAAGTGTGAGTACAGGAATGTTGAATGAATCCGCAAAGCTTATAAAGCTTGCAGCCTTATCAGCTCCTTCAGTAGAGATAAGTCCACCAGAAACCTCATACTGATTAGCAACAGCAGCTATGGTTGCGCCACCAAGCTTAATAAAGCCGGTAACTATATCTTTTCCATAACCTGCTTTTGTTTCAATAAACATATTGTCATCTGAGATACTATTGAGGACAACTCTGGCATCATCCTTAGAAGCCTCGATGCCTGGAGTAGTTCTGTTAAGATCATCCTCACATACAGATACCGCATCCTCCATATTGTTGGATGGAAGTATAGAAACAAGCCCTCTTATATGAAGAAGTGCATCAGAATCACTTGTACAAACACCATCTACAAGTGAAGTGCTGCTGCTTACATATGTTGCTGAAGCAGTATCACATTTTTCTTCATAATTGCCTTTTATAGCATTAGGACTGTTAACGAACAGTTTTGAATCTTCTACCATGTAGGTAAAATCTGAAAGAGCAGCCAGGACAGCAGCGCCTCCACCACAGTTACCAAAAACTGCAGTTATCTGAGGAATGACACCTGATGCCATAGAACTCTTTTTAAATAACGCACCAAAACTATGAAGTGCATCAGTAGCCTCCTGAAGTCTGAGACCGGCTGTATCTATCAGTCCGATTACAGGCGCACCAACCTTCATAGCCAGATTATATATAGCTGAAATCTTCTTGGCATGCATCTCACCTACAGCACCACCAAGAACTGAAGCATCCTGACTATATACGTATACCAGTTTCCCATCAATGAGTCCGTAGCCGGTAATAACACCGTCCTTAGGAGTGCTCTGGGATTCTTCATTGAAATCAGTTATTCTTGCTGTTACTTCTGAACCAATTTCAACGAAACTTGAATCATCAAGGAGAGTGTTGATTCTCTCACTTGCTGACATTTTAAGCTTATCGCTCATTGTGTCTTCCTCCATTTATTTTAATATATATTATTTTTTACCCATACAGCTCTACATCATACTGTATTTATGTTTTAATTTCAACTAAAAATGTAAAAATTCATTACTATATAAAGATTAATGAATTACACAGTTTCTTCCACTTTCCTTAGCTGTATAAAGATGTTCATCAGCCCTGCTGATATTATCTTCTATAGAAAGTTTCTGATCAAACTGTACACATCCGAAACTCATAGTAACATTTATGATATTACCATCTGCATCGATACTGGACTGCATTATCTTCTTTCTGATGGATTCCGCTTTTTCCACACACTCATCAAGAGATGTATCCGGCATCATCATTATGAATTCCTCGCCACCCCATCTATATACATTCTCTGTTTCAGAACATTCTCCTTCAATAAGAGACGCAACAAATGCAAGAACATCATCTCCGGCATTGTGTCCATAGGTATCATTAACTCTCTTAAACTTATCTATATCACTAATAAACAGACTGATTGGCTTTCCTTCATCCAAAACCTTATTGTATCTTCTGGAGAAATCACTATAAAATCCCATTCTGTTTTTAAGTTTTGTCAGTTTATCATGATGTGACTCTTCATAGAATAATTCTGATTCCACAGCAAGTCCGCAGACGAGGGCTGCTACAGATAGTTTTCTCACATCCTCAACCTCATCAAAACCTGTGTCACCATTTTTATTGATTATCTGAAATGCACCTATAAATTCCCCATTAATATCAGCAACCGGCATAACCAGAACTGATTTCGTAGTATATCCAGTTTTCAGATCAACAGATTTATTGAAATCAGGATCATTATAAGGATCATTTGTAACAACAACTCTTCCTTCCTTAAGTGCTTTACCAACCAGACCTGTATTATCAGGAATGACTATCCTGTCAACACCTGTAGCTGAGGTAGTCCAAAGCTCTTTCCTGTGTCTGTCCCATTTCCAGAAACTCGCTCTGTCAGCATCAGCCATAGTTCTTCCAAGTTCAGTCATGTATTCAAAAACCTTTGCATGATCCTTTTCTTTATTGCTGCACATTTCTGAATAAAGCTTCTCACCTATATCATAAACATCTTCTATTGATTTAACTAACATATCACCCTTCTCCCAATCATCTTCACAAACCAGTGGTGCAAATGTAAAAATTGTATCCTTTATTTTTTTCTTAATTGTCTCTACATCATCCAGATGCATCAGATATACTTTTATATGATTCTTATTAAAATAGTCCTCATATCCAAGCAGCTTATCTACATACATGTGGACACTTGTATCATATGCTGAACATTCTGTATAAAGTACACTTCCATCAGATAAACGAGGAATAAATGGTTCCAGTGTACTTGAATCTCCAGTATAGATAGTATTTACTCCATCTATAATCAGGTTGTAGCCAAAACATTTTCCATCAAGTTCCGGAACATGTTTAGTTGGAACTGCAGCAACCAGCCAATCTTCAGAAACCTCATCCGCGGTTACAAGTTTATAGGTCTTCTTGCTGCATCCATCAAGATTTGTGAGCATATAATCCAGATTATCTCTCACCTCTGCTGAAGGAGCCACAACCGTAACCTTTATTTTCCACACAAATCTTGCATAATGAATGGTAAGCGCAAGACCACCTATATGATCACTGTGTGTATGAGTTATAAGCGCCACTATTTCATCAGTGTCACCATTAATTTTTTCAAGTCCTTCTTTTTTCAGACTGTTAAATGTAACCAGCGGGCAGTCAAGCAGTATCAGCTTCCTGTTAATCCCAAAGAAGGCACCATTATGTTCATCTGAAAATCCCGAACCACGTCCGAAAAATCTAAGCATTATCTGTGCACCTCCGTTACTTCATATACAAATACTCCCTTGCTTTTTCCTTTAAGAGGTATCTCACCTATTTCATTTACTTCTATACGGTCTTTCACTCTTTCATAAAGCACATCGCTTATGAGCACCTGACCCTTCTTGGCATTGGCCTCAAGTCTTGCGGCAGTATTCACTGTATCTCCTATAGCTGTAAAGTCCATTCTGAATTCACAACCAATATTTCCAACTACAGCAGGTCCTACATTTACTCCTACTCCAAAGCCTACAGATTTACCATACTTTTCAAGCAAAGTTTTTTCCAGCTCTCTTCCACCATTTACTATATCCATAGCTGCACATACAGCCTTAAATTCATAATCTGGAAGATCAAACGGAGAATTAAATACTGCCATAGTAGCATCACCCACGAATTTATCCAGAGTTCCGTAATTATCAAAAATCGATTTCGTAGTAAGCGCCAGATATTCATTCAGAATTGCCACCACCTGTTCAGGCTCCAGCGCCTCCGACATAGTGGTAAATCCACGAATATCAACAAAGAGAACTGCTATATCGCGATTTTCTCCACCAAGAGATATCTGAAAATCTCCCTTTTTTGATATTTCCTCAACTATCTGTGGAGCTACATATTTACGGAATGCATTCAGTACCTTTCTCTTTCTGGCAAGCTCAAGCAGATATCCAATCGCCAGACTATATACATAAGCTATAACCAGTACTAGCGGAAAATAGATAATGCTGAAAGAATGTCCATGATTGTTAAGAACAACCATCAAAGATATCTGAGCCGCTACAGAAACTATAAGGATAATCAAAGATTGCCATGGCTTTAGCTTTCTAAAAAAAAGATGAAGCAGCATAGCAATTAATGCTGTAATAAGTCCATAAATGTATGGATTTCCATCTATAGAAAACCTGCCCTGGATATAAGACTGAAGAATGTTAGCGTGTATTTCAACACCATACATCTGCTGACTTCTTCCGTTTGGAACCGTAAAACTATCCTGCATTCCAGGTGCATAGGCTCCAACAAGAATTATACTATTTTTAAAGGTCCTGGTATCTATCCTGCCTTCCAGAACATCTACCATGGATACATATTCATAATCACCTGGTCTTCCGGAATAATTGATGATAGTACGGCCAAACCTGTCAGTAGGAACTGTCTTAGGCTCTATACCATTTATTTCGCAGTAAGCCTCATATATCACACTAGAAAACATCTTTTCTTCTGAGGACTGATATTTTTCTACAGGAATTATACGTCTTACAACTCCGTCAGTATCCTGGGCAACATTACTGAAGCCAACTCTGCAGACAGATTTTAAGCTGTCATAAGGTTCCTCAGTACCATCTACCTCCTGTTCAACAATAAGAGAATTGCCGGATTTTGTAATTGTTTTTCCGTAGATCAGATGATTAACAACAACTACATTTCCACTGTTTTTTACAGCCTCAGCAAAGTTTTCGTCTCCTTCATCAACAGTCCCTCCAAAAATAATATCGAAGCCTACCAAGGCAGGCTTCGCATCATTATTTTCGTTTAGTTTGTCCAGGAGCTGGGCGTAATAATCACGCGACCAGGTTTGCATGGGTCCCAGCTCCTCCATAGTTTTTTCATCAATACCGATTATTTTGATTTTGCTGTCGATACCTCTGGGTATCTGATAAAGTCTGTCTCTAAAGATAAAATCAAAAGAACTTAAAAATCTTGAAACAGTCAGAAAAAACACCAGAAGACCGACCACAATAGTTTCAATTATCAGAGCTATCTTGTTTTTCATTATTATTGTACCTGTGTAAATGTATAATCACCTGATATTTTTACAAAGAATCCCTTATTTCCAGGATATACAGTATTATCGCCTCCTACGCTCCAGGAGCCCTCTCCTAACTGATACTGATTTCCCTTTTCGAGAGATACTGTCTCTCCCTTAGGAACAACTTTTGTCTTCAGCCATTTAGGAAGTAATGTCACTGTAAATGAAATAGCATTTCCAGCCTCATCCTTTGCAGAGATCTTGTATTCGGTTTTTTTACCTTTGAGAGCAAGCGTTATCTCAGCAACATTATCCTCTACTCCAAGAGGTGTCCCATTAAAGGTAACTGTTTTAAGATGATCATCAGTAATAGTAAGTGTAACTGACTTCGCATATACTGCTTCTGAAAGATCTATAGCCTCTCCATCCTGATCAGTAATACTTGTAATTCGAGGCTTTGAATTATCTATTTTTATAAATTCAGTAACTGAAATCGGAGAAGTTATAGCACCATCACTATTTCTTAAGAATACTGTTTTTACCGCCTTTGAATATATTATTTCATTAGAGAAAACACCATTCTTACTTGCAGATATCTTATATCCAGATGCAGGAATAAGACGAACAGCAGAAATGTAGTAATCTTCATCCCCTTTTGTACCCTTTATCTGATAAGGATTATCAGGAACAGGAAGATAACTGATAGTAAACTCTTTTTCTTCAGTAACTTTATTATATTTGCTTGTAGCAGGAACTGTTGCACGTACTACATATGTTCCTGGTTCTACAGGCTTTTCAGATGAAAAATCATTACTGTCCTTCTTTTTATATGTATATTTAACCTTTTTAGCACCATTAGAATCAGTCTTTATCTTTGGACTGTAGCTGACACCATAATAAGAATCTTCAATTATTATTGACAGTTTAGCATCCTTCTTAGTTGTGGATTTTTGTGCTTTTTTCTCTGTCTTCTTTGATTCCTTCTTTGAAATATCAGCTGGCGCCGGAGTTACCATTCCCGTAGGTACCGGCGTTGGAGTTGTAGTCACAACTGGTTCCTTAGTAGGTTCCGGAGTTGGCGCCTCTGTTGGTTCCGGACTTGCTGTCGGCTCCGGTGTCGGTTCCTCTGTTGGTGTTGGACTTACCGTCGGCTCCGGTGTCGGTGTTTCCGTCGGTGTTGGACTCGGACTTGGCGTCTCTGTCGGCGTTGGACTCGGACTTGGTGTCTCTGTCGGTGTTGGACTCGGACTTGGTGTCTCTGTCGGCGTTGGTGTAGCTGTAGGCTCTACATCCTTCGGATGAGTCAGAGTAAATCCGATAGAGTCCTCATTTTCGCACATATCATATGCTATGAGATAAACCTCCTTAGGATTTCCTTCCTCTGCTGTAAAAGTAACTACAGCCCTGTAATTTCCATCAGAATCAAGAGCAACTCCACCATTATCTCTTGTATATACAACATCAGAATCCTGAGTAATTACTTTATTTAGATTAGGGTCTACAACAGTAAATTTAACCTCTGCTCCGAATACCTCTTCTCCCTCAGAAATAGTCTGAACTTCACCATCAACAGTAGGATTACTCAGTATCTGTGGTTTATCAGAATCAAATATAAAAGTATCTATCGGAAGAGCTTTCATAATATTTACAGGATACGATATAGCTCCATCCTCTTCTCTCTGAAGCACAACTCCTACTGCTTCCTTAAACTCATCTCCATCACACACTTCTGATTTAGTAAAGGTAAGCTCATTAGCAAAAGAACCACCAGATTCTTTTCTCATCTTAAAGCCCATAGGCTGCACAACAACAAATGAACCCTTGACATATTTATCATTATATACGTCTGAAAGTGAAAACTCAGGGTCAGTAACCTCCAGATAATCAAGGCTAAAGGAAAACGGTCCCATGGCCTCACCAAAATATAAATCAGTTTCCGGAAGTATAATTTTTACCTTATATACTCCCGCAGCATCCTCGTCGGTAAGATCTGCCTTTTCTACAGAAACTCCGTCCGAATCATAAAACTCACAGGATGGTGTTCCTTCATAATCAGTAGGCAGTGTCAACATAGATACAAAATCCAGCGACTCAGCCAGATCAGTTCCTTTAAATATTGTGCCAAAATTAGGCGTATCAATATTAAGCTCTTTCTTATCCGGATCATCCGGATGCTTCAGCGTAAATTCCAGAGATGTTGTGTTACCCGAAAAGTCTGTAGCAGTACATACTACAGTCTTTGGTGTATCAGCCACGGCATTTATTTCCAGATTAATTACACCACCATCAAACTCCGTATAAGTTTTTCCTTGAAATTCTACTTCATACAGATTATCATCATCGACTTCAAGATTTATATACTTAGATTTGATAACACTTCCATCAGTAATTGAAACAACTTCCCCATCCCCGTCTGTTGCTTCTATTTCAGGAGAATCGGAGTCAAAAACTATATCTTCTATTCCCGCGGCATAGGTAACTAAAGAAACATATTCAGTCTCAGCACCATCATTTCTTTTTAGGAAAAATCCATAATCAACATTGAAAGTATCACCACTATTTTTAAGATCATCCCAGCCAAGTTCCAGTTTATCCTGGTATACTGCATCTTCTTCATAAGTTTTTATCTGAAAATCTGTTGGCGGCGTGATGGTAATAGAGTCCTTAGCATAATATCCATTCTCCACTCCTGACACAGTAAATGGAGTCGAAGGAACAGGCAGATACTTAATTTCAAAATCCGCACTATCAAAAGCCTGGTCATAAGCATCAGTGTCAGGAGCAAAAACATGAAACGTATACTGTCCAGGATACTTGGTAGATGGTTTGTCATCTATATAATCATCTATATTTTTATCATAATAGTACATCTCTATTTCGCCATCATAATCACTGTCAGACAAATGTACATATTTAGAAAAATCATAATCCATCCCAACATATACAGTTGGAAGTTCATCAATTGTTATAGTTAATGATTTTTTAGGAAGTGGTTCCTCTGTATCTCCTTCACCACCTGCTGCTTTTGAATCACTGTTTACTTTTTTCTCAGGTTCCGGATCTTTTGAGTTTTTAGTATTCTTTTTTGATGATTTAACCTTATCATCTGCTGAAGTTTTTTTCTGAACTGCCTGAACCACTTCAACCTCTGTTGTTTCATTTACTATTTCAGTTAATCCAGCTTCATTGGTGTCCGTTTCTTCAGAAACACTTTCAGTAACCGTTTTAGCCTCTTCAGCTTTTATATCTTCAGCAGAAGGCACTTCTTCTACTATAGCCGGCTCTTCAACCACTACCACAGCCGGAGCTTCACTTTCTTTCTTTGAAGCATTTTCATCAACAGCCTTTTTTTCATCTGAGTCATCAGAATTCTCTACCACTACAGTATCAGGAGCAGCAGTCTGTTCTTTAACAACTTCTTCAACTGCCTCTTCTGTAGCTTCCACTTCTGTGGTATCTTCTTCTGCAAATGAACCATATTTAATTGGAGTAGAATAGGTTGTGGCAATAACAAGTACAAATGCAAGAAATACGCTGATTATTTTTTTATTTTTCTTATCACGAAATAATCTCTTCATCATTCTACCTCCTTACTGCCATTTTACTGTGATATCTTCTTCTACAGGTTTCGAGAAATCCCAATCCCAGCTGCCGCCATCCATAGGTACAAGGGATGGTTCATTAGCCGTGCTTCCTTTTTGTACAGTCTGTGTACCAAATACTGCTCCCCCATACATAAATGTGACAGTACAGTACGTAACATTTTCATCACCTGTTCCTTCAGTAGAACCTTCTCCAGGAACAGTTACATCTCTTCCGGATTCTTTTTCAGTTTCCAGCATATCAGTAACTTTATCAGGAACTTCAGCTTCTTCTATATCTTTTGGTCCATATACATAATCAGTAGTCTTATCATCCTCGAAGATAAGCACTTCTTTATCCTTTGTTATAAGCACTTCTTCATCAGATATAGTTCCATCTTTATATACAAGTCTGGATGCTACAACACCCTCAAATACTGAAATTTTAGTGTATTTGATTCCGTTTTCTTCATATACCTCAACTCTGAAAATAGTACCACGAACAGACATGGTTGAGTTTGGTGTATTAACTTCATAGGATGAACCATCAGAGAGCTTATTTTTAATATTATTGGTAATAGCTCCTTTTTTAAGATCAATGGTTGTTTTGCTGTTTTCACTATCACCAGCAGCTTCAAGGATAAGTTCCGTACCCTCTTCAAGATATATAAATTTATCTTCATCAGCCTGAAGAGACATCTCTCCGGTTACAAGAGATATGTCATCACCTGACTCAAGAACCATGTTGTTATATGGATCAATTTCTCCTATATCTTTTCTTGTTACAGTGGCTTCTCCCTGAACATTAAAAACCTTCAGTACTCTGTAGGTTTCTTCTTTAAAAAACACCACAAAAACAACTACCGCTATAACAAGCGCCAGAACCACAGCAGCAATAATTAAACCAAGCTTTTTCTTATTCATATGTAACACCTAAATCGAAATAGCATTATTCAAGATAACACTATTTCATAACCACTTAAATCATCCTAATTTATTAAGTATAGTTTACATCAACAAACACTTAAAGTAAACAAACACATGCCAAAATCACTTAATTTTATTATATTTTTTAGTCCAAAACTTTATTGACATATGTGTCATTGACTTTTTATTGCAATTTGTATTTTTTTTATATATACTTAACTTAGAAGCTTGTAAAGTTTTGTTAAAAAAGTTACGATTCTCTGTCAACTCAGATTCGTAACCAGGAGAAAATTATGTTAAATACAAATTTCACAAAACTAATGAAAAGTATCGGGATTTCTGGACGGGAACTTGCTGAGTATGCAGGAATAAACCCATCAATCATCAGCCGTCTCAGAACAGGTGAACGTACACCTGATTATTCCAGCACCACTATCAGCAAGATAGTTAATGGTATTGCCATCTGGTGTTCTGACAATAATATGGAAAATGAACTATTATACTTTCTGGAAAGTCAGAATACAATCACTAGAAAAAGCAGTCTCCGTACAGGCATACTCAGATATCTGTATGAGGATAATCTTCTCATATATTCAGAAAAGGCTTCCATGCGTTCTATAGATAAAGCCTCAAAAGGTCCTCTCAGAAATAAATACGCCAAGAGTAATTCCTCCACTTTTTCTGAGAAATTGAAAAATGTAATGGACCTTGCTGATCTTTCAAACGTTCAGCTCAGCAAACTTATCAATGTAGACCCATCTTATATCAGCAGATTTAAAAGCGGAGAAAGAATCCCAAGTTCCGGATCTGTGCTCCTTGAACCAATGTGTCAGGCTATTTTTGATAAGATACTTTCAAATAACAACGCTTTGCAGCTGGCTAAGTTGATGAGCATCTCACCCGATTCAATAAATAACTTAGATTTTCTTTATATTGCCTTTAAAGAATATCTGACCATAAAAGATGGAAACCGTGAATCTATCTTTAGATTTTTAAAGAGCATTGATTCCGTTCTTCCAGTTTCCTACAACGAGTTTCCTGACTATAAGAACATTACCGATTTGTCACTTCTAAAAGATACACAGTCATTATATTCTGGGCGAAAAGGACTAAGAACAGCTGTAGAAAGATTCCTACTGAAGGTCATTGATCAAAAGGTTCCGGAAATACTTATATATTCAGATGAGGATATGGACTGGATGACAGAGGACAAACTGTTTTATCAGAAATGGATCATTTTGATGATGGAAGTTATGAAACAGGGAACAAACATCAAAATCATTCATAATATAGACAGAAATATCCCTGAAATGATGCTTGGTATAGAGAGCTGGCTTCCAATATACATGACCGGTTCAATTCAGCCGTATTATCTGGATTCAAAGGTTGGAAACAGATTTTCTCATACTCTGATAGCAGCTCCCGGAGTATGTACTGTAGCCTCCTGTATCATCAAGGGCTCTCAGGACAATGGAGACTATTATTATAGTGAGGAAAAAGGAACCATAGATCAGGTCGAAAGAAACTTCATGGCTCTCCTAAATACAGGAAATCCTCTTGTCCGGGTAGTTTCCGGAGAACAAGAGGATATCAACGCGAAAATTATTAAAAATGCAGAAACTGATTTAGATATAATCAATTCCGAATCAGCTGATGAAGATACAAATAAAGAATTTAGAAATATTCGTATATCAGTCAACAAAGATTCTGTTTATATAAGCAAGCTTAATCACCCGGTTTTCACATTTGTCTTCTATCACCCACTTATGTGTGAAGCAATGAAGATATATTTGAAAAACCTGAAATTAGCCGAATAAATACACCAATAAATTATTACTTATAAGTAGCAATTACATCTTTATTATGTATCAGATAATCTATGAGTGAAACAATAGTCAGAATAGCTGACGTATATATGAGTATAAGCTCAAACACATGAACTGCAGTTGCTATGGATGGGATATCTGCTCCCAGGTCAGCAATCACAACGACCAGCATTACCATAGTAACAGCAGTTTTTACTTTGCCCCACATTCCGGCAGCTATTACTTTTCCATTATCAGCAGCAACAAGCCTGAAACCACTTATCGTGAATTCTCTGGCAATGATGATTATTACAACCCAGGCCATAATCCTGCCTTTAGGAATCATGGCTATCATAGCTGAACATACAAGGATTTTATCAGCAAGAGGATCCATAAACTTACCGAAATCAGTTACCAGATTATATTTTCTGGCTATCTTCCCATCCACCATGTCAGAAAGTGAAGCCACTATAAATATAACAAAAGCAATCCATTTACCTGCCGGAATCCCCGGAATCATGTAGAAAACAAGGAAAAATGGTATTAGTATAACTCGTAGTATTGTAATCTTATTTGGTAAATTCATTTCTTTCTCCTTTTATGAAAACCATCATATTTTGTCTATAAAGCTCATTAGATAAGCCTCGCTTCCAGATCATAAACATCAGAATCTGTTACTGTAACTCTTACGATTTCACCGGATAACAGTTCTCTATCTGAGTCAATAAAAATCATCCCATCTATGTCAGGCGCATCCATATAAGATCTACCCACATACACATCTTCGTCCGGAAGATAACCGTCGATGATCACATCCAGCTCCCTGTCTATACAGCCAGACAGATATTTCTCGGATATTTCCTGCTGAAGAAACATTATATCCTCAAGTCTGGAGGCTTTTATCTCTTCATCTATCTGATTTTCAAAATCAGCTGCCGGTGTACCCTGTTCCTGTGAATAGGCAAAAACACCTACATGCTGAAGACTTAACTCTTCCAGTGTGTTTAGAAGATTTTCATGTTCCTCTTCTGTTTCTCCCGGAAAACCAGTAATTATCGTAGATCTGATAATTATATCAGGCATCGCACTTCTAAGCTCTGCCACAACTTTTCTAATTCCATCATTATCTATCCTTCTTGCCATTCTTCTAAGGATATTATCCTCAGTATGCTGAATGGGCATATCGATATAATGTAGGATTTTCGGGTTTGATGCCATTTCCTGAATCAGTTCAGGATATATTTCTTCCGGATAAGCATACAGAAGTCTTATCCACTCTATACCATCAATAGCCGAAAGTTCATGCAGCAGGAGATGGAGCCTTTTCTCACCATACAGATCCAAACCATAACAGGTAGTTTCCTGAGCTACAATGATCAGCTCTTTAACTCCGGATTCAGCCAGAACCTGAGCCTCTTCTATTACAGATTCAAAAGGTATACTCTTGTACCTCCCTTTAAAATATGGAATAGCACAATAAGTACATCTCTTATCACAGCCATCTGCAATTTTGAGATATTCCATATAGGGACGTTCTGTAACTAATCTTTTGGCACCATTTCGATTTGGATATGGAGAATCCAGCTCATCATATTTCATAATAACAGTTTTATTTTCCTGTTCTTTAAGAGTAAGCTGTTCAATAATCTCACAGATGCTGTCAAGACTCATGGTCCCAAGAAAAGCATCAACCTCAGGGAGTTCGCTCGATATCTCATCCTTATAACGCTGAGCCATACACCCCGTACAGATAAGATACTTAAGTCTCCCCTTTTTATATTCAGAAAGCTCCAGAAGCTTATCTATACTCTCCTGGGTAGCACTCTCTATAAAGCAGCATGTATTTACAACAGCTACATCCGCCTCTTCAGGATCAGACGTGATACCATACCCATCTTTATTCAGTAACCCAAGCATTCTCTCGCTGTCAGCAGTATTCTTGTCGCAGCCAAGAGATATAAGACAAATATTAATCATAACTTCTTCTTTTTATAATGAATTCTGCATGCAGGCAGCTTCATAGCAGTTAGCCATCAGACCTGCTATTGTCATCGGACCTACTCCGCCAGGAACTGGTGTGATTTTTCCAGCCACCTCTGCAGCTGAGTCAAAATCTACATCTCCACAAAGCTTCTTTGTA
>CACZOE010000021.1 GCA_902782695.1 uncultured Lachnospiraceae bacterium
GGACTCAATAAAAAGAAGAACGACAACTATCAGAGTAAGCTTCTTCATTCTTTCAGAAATATGAGCGCTAACCTCCAGCATAATGAGGAGGCCGATGAGCTCAAATATCATAACAAAATTATCAAGAAAATATATTCCCAGATTCATTTAACATCCACCATATATAAATGCTTTTACCACCATATTTTAATTATACATCATAATTAATAATTATTGAACGAATTATTTAAATAAAGTCGATAAATGTATAGAGTCTGTTATTTTGTTTTCACTCCAAGAAGAACTATAGATGACCTGGCACCAAGCTCTGTACCCTGCTGGTTTTCGAGTTTCTTCTCTTTTCCTTCGTCTGATGAAAAACCAGAAGAATCGAAGGCCAGCTTCCAGGTGAAGCCATTTGGCAGAATCGGAAATTCGAAGTAGTGTTCCTCCCAGTGTGAATTTAAGGCAATGTATATGAAGGCATCCTTTTTGGTTCCGTATTTGCTATGCTCCTCCGCATACATATATGACAGGCAATAACCGGGCTGGGTTTCATCCAGATCCCAGGCTTCTGCAATCAGGATAGATTTTCCAAGGATTGCATCATTTGCAATCTTATCCAGAAGTGGAGGAGATATCATTGGAACCCCATTCTTATCTCTGGTCAGAATGGATGCCAGATCAAAACGGAATCCGTCAACATGATAGGCAGATACCCAGTATCTGATATCAATCTTCGGTAACTTATCTTCCAAAAGTAAGGTCTCGTTTCACTCGACTTTCCTTTTGTTCAGATAAGTTACATTATACCATTGATATTTTTAATCCGCTAATAAATCTAAGACTTTATCCATAGTTATCGGGAAAATACTATATAAAGCATAGCTCTAATATGGTATAATTAATTACTGATTTATTTTTAGGACGGTTTTATAAATGAATGAAAATAAAAAACAGGGTTTTTTGGAGTGGTTCATAGCAGTAGTAAAGCTACTACTTTTAATTTTTATGCTCTTTAATGCCTATGTTTTTGTTTATTATGGGTTGATAAACAAGGGTGATGTAATCGAAAGAGAACCAATTCAGTATCTGGAGGGCTGGTCTAATCCGGTTGAGCTGAACTATGATCAGACTATTCAAACAACTCTGCCACAGGATCTTGGAGATCATGAATATCTTTTCTTTGATACGCGAAGAGATGTTTCCGTATATATAAGTGGAGAACTCAGAAAAGACTTTGTTGAGACAAGAGATGTAAATATACCAGGCGGTTCTTTCAGAAGGTTTATCTTGGCAGTTCCTCTGAATAGATCCGATTCAGGTGCTGAAATCGTTGTAGTAAGGCATTCAGTTCAGGAACTTGATAAGGAAATCCCTGTATTTTTTATAGGCACAAGATCAGCAGCAGTGGGGCACATGTTTTTATCAATGGGTCTGTCCTTTATTCTTGCTTTTATTGTTTTGATCTTTTCCTTTGTTGCATTTGTTGTAAGTGTGGTTCTCAGAATAATGTACCGACATAAAATAGATATGATGTATGGTGCTCTGGGAATATTTATAATCGCAGCCTGGATTATTACGGATTCAATGCTGTTTCCGTTTGTTACCGGAGTGTACCATGTTAATGGCCTTCTTAGCTTTATGCTGTGTCTGATGATACCACTTCCGCTGACAATATATCTGACATCACTTCAGCGCGGCCGGTATAAGAAGAGCACATCTTTAATTATTATCATGTCTATCATAAATGCCATTATCTGGCCGGTACTTCATTTTTCTGGAATAATGCCATTTTATAATTTAATAGATGTTGCTAATGCAGTGCTGGTAATTCTGGCTGTTTCAGGTATAGCTATTCTTGTGGTTGATGCTGTCAGAGGTAAAAATGTAGAATACAGTTATACCTTTATTGGCTTCCTTGGATTTCTGGTGGGATGTCTGATAGAGCTGACAAATGTTATCTTAAATCTGAATCTTCTAAAGGAGTCCATTCCAATGGTTGCCGGACTGGGATTCCTTCTTACATTTATCGTAATACAGCAGGTACATGATTTAAGACAGATCAATATGGAGAAACAGCATGCCATCGATATCTCTGAAGCGAAGACCAGATTCCTTGCCAGCATGTCTCATGAAATCAGAACCCCTATCAATGCTATTCTGGGTATGAACGAGATGATTCTTCGGGAGAATAGTGATAAAGCTATCGAGGAGTATTCAAGAAATATAAAAACTTCAGGCAAAATGCTTCTTATGTTGGTAAATGATGTATTGGATTTTACGAAGATAGAATCCGGCAAAATAGAGATAAAAGAAGCAGATTTTCTCATGGATGATATGTTATATGATGTCATATCCCTTATAAAAGAAAGAGCTGAAGAAAAGAACCTCATGCTCAGAACTGAAATCACTACGGAGGTTCCGAATGAACTGATCAGTGATGAGTTCCGAATAAGACAGATACTTGTCAATCTCCTGAATAACGCAGTTAAATATACTGAAAGTGGAACAGTAACACTAAAGGTGAGTGGAGCCTATACAGATGATGGATATGAACTGGGACTTTATGTTCAGGATACCGGAAAAGGAATTCGTAAGGAAGACCAACCACATCTGTTTGAAGCATTTTCACGAGCTGACCTTAAGTCAAATGCAAACATAGAGGGTACAGGACTTGGACTTGCCATAGTAAAAAGTATAGTTGATTCCATGAATGGTGAACTTGGGGTTGATAGTGAGTATGAGGTAGGTTCAGAGTTCTGGGTTAAGCTTCCTGTCAGGTATAAGGACAGGACACCTCTCAGAAGTGATTTTATGGAGCATAGGACTGAGAAGAAGGTTGTAAACGGAAACGTAAGCTTTACTGCTCCTGACGCAAAAATCCTTGCGGTTGATGACAATCAGTCCAACCTTACGATAGTAAAGCTGTTCCTGAAGAAAAATGGAATAGTTCCGGATCTTTGCAGTACAGGTACTCGTGCCATAGAGCTTTGCAAAGAGAAAAAATATGATCTGATTCTTCTGGACCACATGATGCCGGAGCCTGATGGTATAGAAACGCTGCATGCTATAAAAGAAGACGAAGCATCCCTCAACAGGGAAACAAAAACTATCGTTCTTACGGCAAATGCAGTAGCCGGCAGTCGTCAGATATACCTTAATGAAGGCTTTGATGACTATCTGACCAAGCCTCTGGATTCAAATGTTCTTGAAGAAGCTGTAAAGAATATGCTTCCTAAGGACAAGGTTCTGGAAGCGGACTCTGATATGGGAAGTGTTGAACCTCAGGCGGATAAGAATAGTCTGTACGACATAGAGGGTATGGATTATGATACAGCTCTCAGGTACTGTGCCGGTGATGAGGAACTGCTTAAAGAGGTGGTGGAAGGTATAGCCTCAGAAGGACCTGAACGTGCCCAGAGGATGAGAATCAGCCTGGCAAATAAGGATATGCAGTCCTATAGAATAGATGCCCATACGATTAAAAGTTCAATGGCAACTATTGGAATAGAAGCCTTTAGTGAGAGGGCAAAGAAGCATGAATTTGCTGCCAGAGATAACGATCTCGCCTTTATTGAGGGAGATGCTGAGGCATTTATAAATAAATATTTAGAAATCTGTAAGAAACTTGATATATAAAAAATCCGGTGTAGTCTTTAGCGGCTACACCGGTTTTATGTTTATTATTTCATTCCCATTGTTACTTTTACATCGGCATTTTTGTTCTGAGCTTTTTCTGCTCTCAGCTGTTTTGCAGTTTCTGCTCGTTTACTATTAAAGTTATTTATATCCACATATTTCTCGTTTCCGATGTCAGCCTTTCTCTTGGAATTGATCTTTGCTATAACCGGATCGATGTTAGATCTGGAATTCGGTACAAACGAATGTAGATTGCCTAGTGCATCAAGTGCATTGTTAAATCTGGCCTGTCCATCGTCGTAGGTTCTTCCTTTTTCTTTATCGGTTATGTAGGTTATGGTCTTATTAAGCAGTGTAGTATTAAGATCCACCAGTTCCTTACATGCTGCCACTCTGTCAGCCTTTAAGGAGAAATCGTACTTTCCGGACAGATTAGCTATGGCGTCTACAGCTTTATGGAAATCTTTATATTTATCACTTCGTTTTTCTGAAGTCATCATATTATCCTGAAGCTTTTTCATAGCTTCAACATAAGCTTCTACTGAATCTTCCTTTACTTCAGAGATACCCTTCAGAGCTTCGTATTTGGCCTCAGGTATTCTTGCTTCGCCGGACAGATAATGGTCAAGCTTTGTAGGATCATTTGCTATAGCTTTATATCCCGGAAGACCTTTAACAGTTTTTACATAGGCATGTATCTTGTCAACATCCAGCTCTTTCTCAGTATTCTTTAGGATACTGGCTGCTATGTTCTTGGCAAGATTTTCCTGCTTATCTTTTAAGGAGAGTTTCTTTACATCAGGTCCTGAGTGGAGTCTGATGTACTGATCATAACTCTTTCCACCAACATATTTCTTATTATGTTCGTTAGCGATTTCAGCATGTGCATTTCTTATAAAATTGTCAACTCTATTAACACCTGATTCTGCTAACCAATTTGTGATCTTGCTAACTTTTGGTTCTTCGGTAAGAATTTTGCCATCCCTTTCAAACTTCTCAAGCTTCTCACCCTTTATCTTATGGGCTGCGAGAACCTTGTCCTGGCCGACCTGCTTCCATAAATTTGTTGTATAGCCGAAGAATTCACCCTTCATGAACTCCATAGGATCCTTATCCATTTCGTTCGCTTTATTAGTAAAGTAAGTTTCAGCATCGGTCTGAGGGTCTAATTGATTGTTCTCTAAGAATCTGTTTAATTCATCTCCTTTATAACCTGCTTTTTTGAGGAAATCTTTTATCGTTATAGGAAGATTTATCTTTGCAGCGTTCCATACAGTATCTATCATATTTGAAGAATAAGTAGTAACATACTGCGCTATACCGGCAATACTTGCTTTCATACTTCCGCTTGAAAAGGAGTGTGATGCCAAATAATCGGCCTTATACATCCTGGTTTCATCATTTTCAGGAAATTCCTTTAAGAATTCATCACGATCTTTCTGGAAGTTCAAAATAGTTTCAGCTGATTTTTTGCCCCAAAGGACGTAGAAGTCTTTTACAGATGAGATATTACCTGAATTGGTGAACTCTTTAGTGAATTCCTCTTTTGTAAGAGTAGTA
>CACZOE010000022.1 GCA_902782695.1 uncultured Lachnospiraceae bacterium
AACGCATGGCTTTCTTCCATGTCATGGTAGGAGGCGCGCTATGGATATAATTAAGCTTATCAGATCAAATATTCGTTATAAGAAGGGTTCCTTCAAGGGCATTATGATACTTATGATGATCATAGCCCTTTCTGTTTCGACTATAGTTAGTCTAAAAAGAAATTTCCCGAATTCCATCGAAAGCTCATATGATCGTAAGTATGATGCAAATATAACCCTGAACATCCGAAGTGAGTTTTTGACAGATGAAATGGTAGAGAAATTAGAGAAAGAACCTTTGGTAGGGGATGTAAATGTAGTTGATGCACTGTGGCCCAATAAATGCACTTATTCAAACGGAAAAAACACAACCTTCAGCATAAGGCTTGTGGCGCAGAATGAAACGGTTGATTCTGTCTGGAATGAAGACATGACAGGCCTCGATACAGATGTACCTGAGTTATCCAGAGGAGAGATTTATCTTCCGAGAGCTTTGAAGGATTATGATAATCTGAAGGTCGGGGATAAAATGACGGCATATTTTGAAGGTGCATCCTATGAATTTACCATAAAGGGATTTGTGGAAGAACCGGTATGTGGAAGCTCCTTTATGCCACTGAAAGTTCCGTTTATAAGTCATGAGGATTTTGATGAGATTTCAGAAAACAGAAAGAAGGCAGTTGCTGAAAATCCAGAACTCAGTGGGGATTTAAATTCAATAGTCTATATAACTAAAGCCGATGATTGTGATCTAACTGATAATCGATTTGCACAGGAACTAAATAAAACATCGGATATATCAAGCTATGCATCAGGAATTCTGACCAGATCCGACAGCCTATATTATCAAGGGATTATGCCGGATATAATTCTGAATATTTTCATGTCGTTTGTTATTATCCTGGCGGTTATAGTTTTTGTGGTAATGTCAAACAGCATTTCCTCGAGTATAGAAATGAATTATACTGATCTTGGAATTTTGAAGGCTCAGGGCTTTGACAGCCACAGACTGAAGACAGTATTTCTCGGACAGTATATGCTGGCTGAAATCATTGGAACAGTTGCAGGCTTAATATTATCTGTGCCGGTTGTAATATATCTTCCGAGAGTATTTGAACCCATCGTAGGTATCAAGATAGTCGGAGGCGTTGCAATAGGACGAAGTCTTTTAATCCTTCTGGGAATACTTATAGTTTCGGCATTATATATAATGCTTATATCCGAAAAGGTGGGAACCATATCTCCTATAAGAGCCGTATCCGGTGGAAGATGTGAAGTGTTCTTTGACAGCAGGTTGACACTTCCGATAAAGGGAAAAGTGCTTTCTCCAAGTCTTGCCTTCAGGCAGTTTACATCCGGCGGCAAACGTTATGTGGCATCAATATTAATAGCTTCGCTTCTTGTATTTTTCCTTATGACTATGACAGGAATGACTGATGCAGTATCATCGGAAAATGCACTGAGAGCTATGGGGGCTATTTCAGAGGATATTACCGTATCTCTGAAAACAGAAGGATTCAGTCCGGAAAATACAGAGTATGTGAAAAATCAGTTTGAAAGTATCGATAACATTATCAAACAGTATACCGATATAGAAGAACGTTATGGTTTCGAGGGTACATATATGGTATTAAACGGTGAAAAGCTGTCCTGCCGTATGGCTGAGGATGAAGAGGTGTTTACCGTTACTAAGGGCCGTGCGCCGCTGTATGAAAATGAAATTGTTGTGAGTCAGATATATGCGGAGGATATGGGATATAATATCGGTGATGTGTTGGAAGTGTCCTATAGAGGAAGGAAAAACAGTTGTATCATTTCCGGATATATTACAGATGCTACAAGAGCTTCAGATGCAGGAAGATTCTTTGGAATGAACAGTGAGGCAGCATCATTTTTTATAGATGATTTTGTTGTACAGGATGTGGGCTATAAGCTTTCAGATCCTGCTAAAGCAGAAGAAATCAAAGATAAAATCGAATCCGAGCTGACAGGGGATATACTCATATCTGTTAATTCAGAAGAAGGTTCCCAGGAAAAAATGATAACAGTAATAGCATATTCAATCAAGGCTGTAATTTATGTTATCTCTGTAATATTTGCTCTGGTGGTTGTATCAATGATATGTTCGAAGACATTTGTAAGGGAGAAGATAGATATAGGAATATATAAGGCTCTGGGATTTACTTCAACAAATCTCAGACTGCAGTTTGCGGTAAGATTTCTTATAGTTGCCTTCTTCGGAATCATAATCGGAACCGCGCTGAGCCTTACATTTTCTGAAAAAATCCTTTCATATATGCTGAGAAGTATGGGAATAGTAAACTTTATTATCGATTACAGATTTATCACAGTATTTCTTCCGATAGCGGCTGTAGCTCTTTGTTATTTCCTTTTTGCATATATGGCAGCGGGAAAGACCAAGAAAGTTGAAGTAAGAAGCCTTATTACAGAGTAACATCAGGCATCTTCACAGAATCTCCACATTTCCCACAGACACACTACAAATAAAAAGTGATAAAAACTATGGTAGAGTCAAATGAGTATTGATTAATGATCAATACAAAAGACTCTGCCATTTTTT
Organism: uncultured Lachnospiraceae bacterium; assembly: GCA_902782695.1. Lineage (GTDB taxonomy): Bacteria > Bacillota > Clostridia > Lachnospirales > Lachnospiraceae > Eubacterium_Q. Next base: position 2,561 of record CACZOE010000022.1, read on the forward strand.
ATCAAAAGGAGACAAAGATGCAATTCGATATTAATGATGTAACAATGATATACCCTTCTGGAAAGAAGGCTCTGTCTGATGTGAGTTTTTCTGTACAGAGTCCTGATTTTGTAGGAATACTTGGTCCTAATGGTGCAGGAAAGTCGACTCTGATGAAGCTGATGACTGCCGGTCTGATGGAGACTAAGGGACAGATAATGGTGGATGGCAAGAAGCTGCTGGAGCAGGAAAATGATTTCAAGAGAAAGCTGGGATACCTTCCACAGACCTTCGGACTTTTTGAGGAACTGACGGTATGGCAGTTTCTTGACTATATGGCAGCTCTTAAAAATATAAAAGGTAAGTCTGAAATAGAGTGGGCTCTTGAAAAAACAGGACTTCAGGATAAGAAAAAAATCCGTATCGGTAATCTTTCC
>CACZOE010000023.1 GCA_902782695.1 uncultured Lachnospiraceae bacterium
GATTCTGCCGGCGGTTCTGCAAAAACTGCACGTAACAGAGCTACACAGGCTATTCTTCCACTTAGAGGTAAAATACTCAATGTTGAAAAAGCTCGTATAGATCACATTCTTGAGAATAAAGAAATTCAGGCCATGATAACAGCATTTGGTACTGGTATTCATGAGAATTTTGATATAGAAAAGCTTCGTTATGATAAGATAATCATCATGACAGATGCCGACGTTGATGGAGCTCATATAGCTACACTGCTTCTTACATTTTTCTATAGATTTATGCCTGAACTTATTCGTCAGGGACATGTTTATCTTGCTCAGCCACCTCTTTACAGGCTGGAGAAAAACAAGAAGATATGGTATGCCTACAGTGATGATGAGCTTAGCTCAATTATCGATGAAGTAGGACGTGACCAGAATAATAAAGTCCAGAGATATAAAGGACTTGGCGAGATGGATGCAGATCAGCTCTGGGATACAACCATGGATCCTGAGAAGAGAATACTTCTGAAGGTTTCTATGGATGGAGAAGATGAAGCTGAAGTAGATATGACTTTCAATGTGCTTATGGGTGATAATGTAGAACCTCGTAAGAAATTCATTGAAGAGAACGCTAAATTTGTTAAGAATCTGGATATATAAATTACTATTCACAACTGATAAAACAAATAAATATAACGTGACTGCTTGCAGGAAAAGTGATATTTATATTGTTTTATCATAACTGTGAAGCAGGAATCAAAACTCCATGAGAAAAATAAAAGGAGATAAAAAATGTCAGACGACAATATTTTCGATACTCCACGAAGTGATGTGAAGGAAGTTGATCTTAAAAAAACAATGGAGAATTCTTATATAGATTATGCCATGTCGGTAATAGCATCCCGTGCACTTCCGGATGTAAGAGATGGTCTTAAGCCTGTTCAGAGAAGAATTCTTTATTCAATGATAGAACTTAATAATGGACCTGATAAGCCGCATCGTAAATGTGCACGTATAGTCGGTGATACCATGGGTAAATATCATCCTCATGGTGACAGTTCCATCTATGATGCTCTTGTTAAGCTGGCTCAGGAATGGAATACCAGATATCCACTTGTTGACGGTCATGGAAATTTTGGTTCTATGGATGGTGATGGCGCTGCTGCTATGCGATATACAGAAGCACGTCTCACAAAAATCTCTATGGAAATGCTGGCAGATATCAACAAGGATACTGTTAATTTCGAACCAAACTTCGATGAAACAGAAAAAGAGCCTGTAGTACTTCCATCACGTTATCCGAACCTTCTCGTAAATGGTACTTCTGGTATAGCAGTTGGTATGGCTACAAATATACCTCCTCATAATCTGAGAGAGGTTACTGAAGCTGCTGTAACTATAATAAATAATAAAATAGATGATAAAGAGACTTCTATTGAAGAATTGATGGATATAGTTAAGGGTCCTGATTTTCCTACAGGTGCTGAGATTCTCGGAAGAAAAGGAATCGAAGAAGCCTATAGAACAGGAAGAGGAAAAATCCGAGTAAGAGCTATATCTGAGATAGAACCTATGGCAAAGGGTAAACAGAGAATTGTAGTTACCGAGCTGCCATATATGGTAAATAAGGCTCTTCTTATTCAGAAAATAGCAGATCTTGTAAAGGCTAAGAAGGTAGATGGAATCACTGATCTGAGAGATGAATCCTCTCGTGAAGGTATGAGAATTGTTATTGAGCTTCGTCATGATGTTAATGCAAATCTCCTTCTGAATAATCTATATAAGCATACCCAGCTGGAAGATACATTTGGTGTAAATATGCTTGCTCTTGTTGATAATCAGCCAAGAGTTTTGTCTCTTCCAGATATGCTGAAATACTATATCCGTCATCAGAAGGATGTAGTTACAAGAAGAACAAGATTTGAACTTAATGCAGCTGAGAAGAGAGCTCACATAGTTGAAGGTCTCCTCATAGCTATTGATAACATTGATGAAGTTATCAGAATAATCAGAGCAGCTGCAAATGTAAATGAAGCTAAAGCTAAACTCATAGAAGTATTTAATCTTTCAGATGCACAGGCACAGGCTATCGTAGATATGAGACTTCGTGCTCTGACAGGTCTGGAAAGAGATAAGCTGGAAGCAGAATATAAAGAACTTCAGGAAAAGATTGCTTATCTGAAGAGTATTCTTGCTGATGAAAAAATGCTTCTTTCCGTTATCAGAGATGAAATGCAGCTGATAGCAGATAAATATGGAGACGATAGAAGAACAAGAATCGGTCAGGCTGTTGATGATTTCACAGATGAAGATCTTATAGATGATGAGCCTGCAGTTCTTACTATGACCAATTTCGGTTATATCAAGAGAATGTCTGTAGATAATTTCCATGCACAGAACAGAGGTGGAAAGGGTATCCGTGGTATTCAGACTATCGAAGATGATTTCATAGAAGATCTTCTTATGACTACAGCATTGAATAATATTCTCTTCTTTACAAATAAGGGACGTGTATTCAAACTGAAAACCTACCAGATACCTGAAGCAGGAAGAACAGCTCGTGGAGTGGCAATGGTAAATCTCCTTCAGCTTGAAGCAGGAGAGCATGTATCAGCTGTAGTTCCTATCAGAGACTTCAGTGAAAATAAATACTTTATAATGGTTACTAAATCAGGTCTTATAAAGAAAACACCTCAGATGGATTATAGAAATATCCGTAAAAATGGTATCATTGGTATCAACCTCAGAGAAGATGATGAGCTGATAGAGGTAAAAACAACAGATAATACCAGAGATATATTCATGGTTACAAGAAACGGAATGTGTATCAGATTTAAGGACAAGGATATCCGAAGCACAGGACGTAATTCCATGGGTGTTATTGGTATGAATCTGGAGCAGGGCGATGAGATAGTCGGAATGCAGATGAATACTCAGGGAAATCAGCTCCTTATCGTTACCGAAAATGGTATGGGTAAGAGAACAGATATTGAAGAATTCCATACTCAGAGAAGAGGTGGAAAAGGTCTTAAATGTTATAAGATCACAGAAAAGACAGGCCGTGTAGCCGGAGTAAAAGCTGTAGATGATGACCATGAAGTAATGCTTATAACAAATGAAGGAATTATCATTCAGCTGAGATGTGATGAAATATCAACATACAGCAGAATAACTTCAGGAGTAAAACTTATAAATCTTAAGGATGGCGTTATAGTTGCCAAAATAGCAAAAGTACGTCAGACAGAAGGAGTTATTTCAGAAGATTCAGAGGGTAAGATATCTGAGGAAATATCCAAAGAAATATCAGAAGATATTCCAAAAGATAATTCAGAAGAGGTATCAGAAGAAAAAACCGAAGAATAATCTGGAAAAAACAAGTTAATAAAAGTATTAATTAAGTAAGGAACAGATATGGAAGAATTAAGAGACAATATTGATTCGCTCTCAAATACGGGTGCACTTGAAAATCTGCTTATAGCAATAATATACTGGCTGGCAGTAATTGTTGTTATTCTTTTCGTGTTTTATATAGCAGTAAAGATAAATAATTACAGACTGTATAGAAGACATGGAATGATGGATAAGGATGATTTCCTGAAGTAGGATAATTTAAGTCAGAACCGAAGAAATTATGAGGGTAAAATGAGAGAAATAAATATATCAGAAATTACGAAGACTGTTTCAAAGATGTGTATTGATGCAAATCTTGAACTTTCTCCTGAAATGCAGAGCTGCATAAATAAAGCAGAGGAAGAGGAAAATAATCCTCTGGCAAAAAGCATTTTAGGGCAGCTAAAAGAAAATATGGATATTGCAAAAAGCGATAGAATACCGATATGCCAGGATACCGGCATGGCGGTATTCTTCGTCGAAATAGGTCAGGAAGTTCATATAATTGGAGGCAGTATTACCGAAGCTATAAATGAGGGAGTAAGAATTGGTTACGAAGAAGGATATCTTCGTAAATCGGTAGTAGGTGATCCTCTTCTCAGAGAGAATACCAGGGATAATACTCCGGCAATTATTCATTATGATATAGTTCCTGGAGATCAGCTGAAAATAACTATAACTCCAAAGGGATTCGGAAGCGAAAATATGAGTGTTCTAAAAATGCTTAAACCAGCTGATGGAATCGAAGGAGTTAAAAAGACTGTTATTGAAGTAGCAACAAATGCAGGTCCAAATGCATGCCCTCCATTTGTTATGGGCGTAGGTATAGGTGGTGACTTCGAGCTGGTGGCAAAGCTAGCTAAAAAGGCACTTACAAGAGAACCAGGAAGTCATAATGAGCAGGCTCACATAGCTGAACTTGAAGCTGAACTGCTTAAAGAAATCAATAATCTGGGAATAGGTCCGGCAGGACTTGGTGGAGATACCACGGTTCTGGCAGTAAATATAGAGACTTATCCAACACATATAGCAGGACTTCCCGTAGCAGTAAACATGTGTTGTCATGTTGATAGACACAAAACAGTAATCATTTAGAAGCATACTGCGAAGCAGTTATATATGAATTATAATGCCTGCAAGTTTACTTGCTAAGACATTATAATTCATATATATGATGTCCGAAGGACATGCTTCTAAATGAAAAGCAAAAAAGTGTCTAAGTCGACATATTCATCATCGAGAAACATAAAGGCTCGAAGAGTCGGCAGACGGCGAAGCCGGATGGTTTCTCGATGTGTAAAAATTTAAATAATAAGAGTAAAAAAATGGAAAGATATATAGAAATCCCAACAACAGATGACATTATAAAGGAGCTTCGCGCAGGAGATATGCTTTATCTCTCTGGTACTGTTTATACAGCCAGAGATGCAGCTCATAAAAGAATGTATGAAGCTTTGGAAAGAGGAGAGAAGCTTCCTTTTGATATAGAAAATAGTTTTGTATATTATCTGGGACCGACTCCAGCAAGACCAGGACAGGTTATAGGATCTGCAGGACCAACAACCTCCAGCAGGATGGATAAATATACTCCGCTTCTACTTAGTAAAGGTATGAAGGGAATGATCGGAAAAGGAAAAAGAAGTCCTGAAGTTATAGATGCTATTAAGAAAGAAGGAGCTGTTTACTGTGCTGCTATAGGTGGTCTGGGTGCGCTTCTTTCGAAAAGAATTGTAGAAGCTGAAGTAATTGCTTATGAAGATCTGGGAACAGAAGCAGTAAGAAAACTAAAGGTTGAAAATCTTCCGGTAGTAGTTATCGTAGATACTGAAGGTAATAATGCTTACGAGCTGAATAATAAATAGGGGAAAACTGGTAAGGTATGGAAAAGAAAAGCAAAACCGGAAAAATATTATTATGTATTATTATAATACTGATCATTCTTCTGCTTGCCGGAGCAGCAGCCTGGTGGATATTTATGACTCCGGGATATATTACAAGAGGTCAGGCTGTATCGAATTATTATGCTTCTATCAGTAACGAAGATAAGGAATTATATAAAAATGCCTGCTACACAAAAGAGTGGCAGGAGGGATATATAAATGGTGAGGCTGCAATAGGAATAGATGCCGCAATAGATGTATCTTTTGAATTTCAGTCAGGTGCTTCTTATGGAGAAGTTGAAGTAACTGCTCTTGAGAAGATGGACAAAGAATATGCAGATAAGCTTAAAGATACTGTAAAGAATCTATATAACGTTGATATGCCGGTAAGTGCTCTTTCAAAAGTGAACTTTACTATAAAGACAAGCTTTGAAGGTGCTAAAGAAAATTCAGGAACACTTACCAGATATGCTTATCAGTCACGTGGTAAATGGTATTTCCTTGTTGATCCCGAGACACTGGTTCTTATGGATCTGGAAGGTTAATACTTAAGTCGGAACATATATGAAGAGAAGAGAGTTAAATAATCTAATATGCATTCTTTTAGCAGTAATTCTTTGCTGCTCTCTTCTTGTGGGCTGCGGTAGTAAAGCCGGAGACCAGACCATCACGCTGACCATATGGCATGTATATGGTGAGCAATCAGATTCACCTCTGAATGATCTCATAGACGAATTTAATGTAACAGTAGGAGTTCAAAAAGGTATAAGCGTAAAGGCTACAAAGGTTTCTGATACAAATACCCTTCATGAGGCAGTACTGGAATCAGAAGCAGGAGGACCGGGAACAGAGGATCTTCCCGATATTTTTGTAGCGTATCCAAAAACCGTTCTTGCCATGAATGATAATGATAAGCTTGTGGACTTTAATGATTACCTTACTGAAGAGGAAAAATCTTCTTTCATTGATGATTTCATCGATGAAGGTATGATTAATGATCGTCTCACAGTTCTTCCAATTGCTAAATCAACAGAGGTTCTTTTCGTTAATAAGACCATTTTTGATAGATTTGCTGAGAAAAATGGAGTAACTCTTGATGACCTTGGTACCTGGGAAGGGCTATTCGAGGTTGCAAGACTGTATAACGAAAAAACAGGAAAACCATTCATAGCAGATGACTATCTGTTTAACTATTTTCAGATGGGTCTGGCCGCAAAAGGAGAGACTCTTTTTTCTGAAAATGGAATAGTTATGGATGAAGAATTTGAAAAAATATGGGAACCTATGGCAGATACAGCCATTGATGGAGGAATCTGGCTTGGATCAGGTTATGCTTCAGAAGCACTCAGAACGGGAGATGCTGTTGTATCTTTTGCATCTTCAGCAGGAGTAATGTATTATTCGGACACAGTAACTTATGAGGATAATACTACGGAAGATATGGAGCTTATTACTCTTCCAAGTCCTGTATATAAAGGCGGAGATAAGCTGGCTATGAATAGAGGAGCAGGGCTCTGTCTTCTTAAAACCAATGATGAGAGGGAACAGGCAGCAATGACATTTCTCAGATGGCTGCTTGAACCTGAGAGAAATGTAGATTTTGTAACAAAAGCTGGATATATGCCTGTTACAAAAAAAGGATTTTCTGACTATTTACCGGATGCAGTAAATACATTAGATAGTCCAAGATATAAGAGTCTCTATAATACTTTTATGGATATGCAGAAGCAGTATAAATTCTATACGCCTCCGCAGGTTAACTATTATCTGGATAAAGAGACTCTGTTTGAAAAAAATATCAGACAGATTCTGGCCGAAGAAGCGGTTGATTTTAATGATAAGGAAGATGCTGACATAGATACTTATCGAAATGATGCCCTTGAAAGGCTGAAGGTAATAATGGAGTAAAGCTATGCCAATAAAGGAGCTTATTAAATATATAAAGCTTAGCAGGGGACAGAGCGTCTCCATGCGTAAGCGTCTGTTTCTTTATATGATGCTGCTTATCGTAATGGCTGTGGCAATTCTGGTCACCGGGCTTGTTTTTTCCGGTGTTATTTCTATGGATGATGAACGTATACATGATGCCATGTCCATCAGACTAAATATAGAGGAACAGGCTATTAAAAACGAGGTAGATGCTATAACGGTTCAGGGAATCAGTCTTGCTGAAAACCTGGGAAGAGAATCAGAGCACCTTTTTACTGAAGACGGAGTAAGTAAAAAAGATCTGAATAATAATCTGGAGGAGCTTTATAAGCTTCAGAATTCATTCTATGGATATATGAATACTGCAGTACAGGTTTCTGAGGCCAGTGGTGTTTATGCAGTAATAGATGCTACTGCAAATACAAAGGTCAAAGGAGCAGCAAAGTCCAGAAGTGGTGTATATCTCAGAGTCAGTAATATAGATCTTAGTGAAAAAGCAAATAAAGAGCTGAATCTTTACAGAGGAATAGCAGATATCGGTAGAGAAAAAGGCCTCAGAATGAATAATCAGTGGCAGCTGGAATTTGACATGGATCGTTATGATTTCAGTATTCCTGAAGAAAAGATAAAAAATGTTGCCACCAATTATAAATATACTAAGAAAAATCGTCTTGTGAATATGTGGGAAGAGGTAATACTTCTTTCAGTTCCATTTGCAGGAACGGATGGAACTGTTTATGGATTATGTGGTCTGGAGCTTTCAGAAGCACTATTTACCTTATGGCATCCTGCATTTAAGAGTGATTATGGTCCTTTTGTTACGGTGCTTGCCCCTTATGACGGAAAAAAACTACGACTTGAAGAAGGACTTGTAGGTGGTACAAAGGATACATTTCTCACAGATAAAGAAGATTTTGAAGTAAGTGAATCCGGTAAATTTACGAAGCTTTCCAGCAGCTATGGTGATTATATCGGAATCATGAAGGAAACAGACATATTTGGTGATTACGTATCTGAGGAACATGCGTCGGATACGGATGTTACCGGCTGGATGCTATGTGTACTGACTCCGGAAAATAATTATAATTCATATATGAGAAGACTCCGGATGAAATGGATGGTCATACTTCTTGTTGTAATTGTAGTATGTTTTGTACTCAGTATCATACTTTCAAGAAGATACGTAAATCCGGTTATCTCAGGTATGGAAGCCCTGATGGGTGATGGAGAAGGCGGCAAAACAGGTTATTCGGAGATTGACCAGCTGATAGAATTCATGAAATCCCAGAATGAGGATGAGAAGATCATAGAGGAGAAGCTTCCGGAAAATGTAGCAATACTTTTTGACAGATTTGCAGAGAACATTAAGAAGCTGTCACCGGCAGAGTGGATAGTCATGGATCTCTATATCAAAGGACATGAGATAGCAGAGGTTCCTGATCTTGCATTTATCAGTATGGCTACAGTCAGAAAGCATAACAGAAATATCTATGAGAAGCTGGAGGTAGCTTCCAGAGATGAGCTGATGCTTTATATAGATCTCTTCCGAAGAGCAGACAGACTTGACGAGCTTAGAAATCCGGAAGAAATAAAGGAAGAAAAGGGTTCTGATATAGAGAATACTGACGAGACGAGTTCAGATGACAGTCAGTCTGAGTAAATAAGGAAAAAACTTATAGCAGTTAATTATATATGGGGAACTATATAAGAAGGGTGATAATATGGATGAGATGAAGAAAAAAGCCAAAAAAGTAGATATAATTATGGCAATTATCATGTCTGTATGTATGGGAATACTTTTTGCAATAATTGCAAGAAAAAGTGCGGATCCGAAGGCACTGGAGTCCATGCCGCCACTTCCGATAGCATTACTTACAAGTATTCTGGAGTCTGTTATAGCTGGAGTGATAGTAGTACTAGTTATTCCGATGGGAAAAATTGGAAGGACTCTTACAACTAAGTTTAATGCAGCTCCGGGTACTAAAAAATATAGTGCTATAAACTGCCTGCCATTTGCAGTTATAAATGCAGTGCTGGTAAGCGCTGTTTGCAGTTTTATAAGTATTGCACAGGCTCATTCACATATGCCGGCTGATCAGGCACCGCCACTTTTTATCATGTGGGTAACTAACTGGCTCCGTCTGCTTCCGCTTTCCATACTTGTGAGTTATGTACTTGCACTTATTATAGCTCCTTTTGTTGTAAAGGCAGTTGGTCTTGGAGGACCTCCGGAAGGAGCAGGCAGACCATAAGGAACAAAAGGGATAGTCACCAAATCACGAAAAATAGCCGTTTTCAAGGGGTATCCAAAGGATACTTTTGTGAAAAACGGCTTTTTTATATTGAAAAATACAGTGTACTTTTATACTATAGTAGTATCTTCTTTTATCTGAAGAATTAGTGAAGGATAACTATATATTTTTGTTTTTGATAGCGTAGCATGTAAATGTTCTAAAAGGGAAGAGAGGACAATTTCATGAAGAGAGTATGCGCAGTTTTTGCAGCCTTATTGCTGTCACTCGTGGTGATCTGTGGTCTGACTCCGAAATCTGCTTCTGAAGTACATGCTGGAGAAAACTATACCGAGCTGGTTATGGAGACAAAGGAGCAGATATTTGGGCTCTGGAAAAGTGGGATGTTTAACGCTGGAGATGCTATTCCAGGACTCAATGCGTCCGACTTTATAGTTAAGTCACTTAAAGCCGGGGAGACGCAGTGTGATACATCAGATGCGAGTATTGATAATCCGGGCGCCTGGTTTACCGTTACGAATGTGGATGCAACTACACCATCAACAGGAGAATTCGTAACTATTCAGTATTGTTATAAACTGAGAATCAAATTTAATGAAGGTCATCCGTCAGCATCTAGTTTTAAAGTAACTATCGACGGTGTAACATTTAAGGCGTCTTCTTATACTGATGATACGTATATACTGAGAAGTGAAGTTATAAGCATTTCTCCAAGTGGAAACTACTCAGGAAAGCTAAATTCGGCCGGAACAGTCAAATATAAGTATGATCCGACTTCAAAGATACTGAGAATCTTTCGTCTCTACGGATCGGGAGAAATGAGTGATGATGCCACATCATCTGCTCAGAATCTTATGTCTCAGGATGCTATGTACGAATCTATAAGAAGCAATTGTAATACAGTTGTAATTGAGGATGGAGTTACTTCCGTTGGCAGTTATTTGTTTTACAAATATAACAATCTAAGTACTGTGGATATGGCGGATAGCGTTGAGTCACTTGGCAGTTATGCTTTTAGTGAAGACGAAAAAATAAGTGAGATAAAGCTTCCGGAGAATCTAAAGGTTATTGGGGAGTCATGCTTTAGATATAGCTGGCTGAAAGCTATTAAGATACCGGAGGGTACAGAGGAGATTAAAAAAGACGCTTTTTCTGGCTGCCAGTATCTAAGTACAGTAGAAATGCCAAAGGAAATGAAGACGCTGGAGAGTGCATTTGCTTATTGCAGGCGGATTGAGAAGATAGAGATTCCGACAGGAATAACAAAGCTTTATGGACATACCTTTGACAACTGTATGAATCTGAAGGAAGTAATTCTTCCGGATACGCTTGAAGAACTTGGAAAAGGTGAATTTGAAAACTGTGTATGTCTGAAGAAAATCGCTATTCCGGACAGCGTAAAGACTATAGTAGGAATGGACGATGATAGCAGTTATAATCTTTTCACATATGTTTCTAATGTAGTTGTTACGGCAAATCCAGGAACTGTTGGTGCTGAATATGCCCTAAAGAAGAAAAATCTTCTTCTGGATATTTCGCCCGTGACTGTATCAGGTCTTAAATCGGTGGAATACACAGGTTCAGCTACTACGCAGAGTATTACTATTAGTTTCGGAGAGATTATTCTTGAGGAGAATAAGGATTATACAGTTTCCTATCTTAATAATATAGAGATAGGAGCGGCAAAGGTACGAATCCAGGGAATGGGCAAATATGACGGCAAGTTGGAGAAAACCTTTGATATAGTTCCAATAGATTTTACCAGAGCAGAGATAGGTCAGGTAGAAGCAAGAACTTATACCGGAAAAGAAATCACACCGGAGGTTAATGTAAAGCTGAATGGAAAAGAGCTGAAACTCTTTACTGACTATACGTTAGCTTATAAGGATAATGTAAATCCGGGAACGGCTGTGGTTATAGTAACAGGTAAAGGACATTATAAGGGTTCTCTTTCTAAGGAATTTACAATTAATCCAAAACCTGAAGAGAAAACTGAAGCAAAAAAAGAGAATACGACCGAAGTAAAAAAAGAAGAGAGTAAGGCTGTCGAAGAGGGAACGACCATCATTGATGAAAAGGCGGAAGCTATATATGTAGTTCTTTCCGTAGAAACAAAGGACGCCTCAGATTCTACAAAATCGGTTCCACCAACTGTTGAATATAAGGGAACTAAGGATAAGAAGGCAAAGAAGGTAGTGATTCCTGACACAGTTACAATAGATGGTGTGACCTATACAGTTGTATCAGTGGCTGCTAACGCACTAAAAGGAAGTAAATATCTTACTTCTCTTGTTATAGGAAAGAATATAAAAACCATCGGTAAAAATGCATTTGCCGATTGTCCGAAGCTGACCACCGTAAATTGTAAATCAACAGTTCTTACAAAGATTGGAGCGGGAGCATTTAAGGGAGATAAAAAGCTTTCAAAGTTTACTCTTAAGAGTGCAAAGCTTACGAAAAAATCTGTAGGAAAGAATGCATTTAAGGGAACTTCTGGGAAGCTGGTATTCAAAGTTCCTAAGAAAGCTAAGAAGAATTATTCAAAGTTCTTTAAAACTAAGGGAAATAAGAAGGTTAAAGTTAAATAGGGTAGATTCCCTTAAATAAAAATCAAGGAAGAGAAAGGAAGGATGAAAAGAATGAAGAAAGAAATGACTATTAAAAAAAGTCTTCAGCGTATGCTGAGCCTTGCTCTTGCAGTTATCATGATTCTTGGAGTTTTCATGATTCCAACATCAGAGGCACAGGCTGCTAAGGTAGCGAAGAAAAAGGCAGTTACAAAAATAACAGTGGCAAAGAGCTCTTTATCACTTGATGCCGGTGCCGGCGCAGCTGTTAAGGTAACAGTTAAGGGTGGTAAAAAGGCCAGCAAGAAATTTACTGTTAAGTCAAATAACACAGGCGTAGCTACAGCAAGCGTATCTGGAAAGACAGTAAAAATCTCTGCAGTAAGTGCAGGTAAAGCAGTTATCTCAGTTACTACAAAGGGTAAGAATAAGAAGGGTAAGAAATTGACTAAGAAGATTACAGTTACAGTTACTGGCGGCGCAGCAGCACAGCAGGCACAGCCTACAGCAGCTCCACAGCAGCCTGTTACAGCAGCACCTAC
>CACZOE010000024.1 GCA_902782695.1 uncultured Lachnospiraceae bacterium
AATTTTGCATTTGAAGAAAGACAGATAATGAATTATGAAAATCTGAAAGAGGCATTTTCAGATATTTACTATGAGACAGTTTATGCTGACGGTGAGAAAACGAAGGGATATATGAGAAGTATCAGACCGGAACTGAAAGCGTATGTCAACATCTGTATGAAGGACGGAAAAGCGGATGCAGTAATTGTTGAGCAGGATTAGTGCATTAATTTAAAGCTATATTAGTAAATCGAGGGTTTTATATGAGTAAATACACTCGTACAACTGAATATGGTGGTAAAAAGAAGAGAAAAATGTCTGCATGGCAGCGGGAGGACAGAACTCCGGTCCAGCTCTGTAAGGGAGTAGAAATAGACGAATCGGTCTATGATATCAGCGAGAACAGATATTTCACTCTGTGGCTTAAAGGAATCATTGTGTATTTTATTACTGCAGGTGGAATGGGAGCATATCTGACTGCTATAGATATTGATTTCAATCAGATACTTTTTAATTTTGTTGTTTTTTCCACGGCCATTATCTGTGCAATCCTGTATCACAGCTGGAAATCTGAGAACCTGGGATACCTGGTGTTCTTTGCTTTTTATGCTGCGATAATGATCATATTCAAGGATTACATCAACTCCGGTTTCTATGCGGTGATAAATGATACTATTGACTGGGCGTCCATCTATTTCAAGACCGACGGTCTGCAATACTACAATGAGCGTATAGCAAATCGAACAGCTGCAATAACAATATCCATGTCCATAATCGGAGTTGCATTTAATGTGCTTCTGAATAACTATATCCTTCGTCGAGCCAGATATATGGTGGCCATTTTCCTTGGTGTAACAGTAAATGTATTTGCATTTTATATGCAGCGTGAACCTGATACCATATACAGCATAATGCTTCTGGCGGGCATAGTAATGACTTTCGTGCTGAAGGGTGGAAGACATTTCTATCTAAGCCGTCGGGATCATGTATTTGAAAAGAGCAAAAAAGGCCTTACCTATGCTCTTGATTATAAGGTTTTATGGCAGGTGATGGTTGTAGTCGGAATCTTTGTCCTGGGTGTAGTTGCTACTATGAGCACCGTTTATGACAAGGTGTACTATGACTACGAACAGCCTGAAAGTGAAGAAAAGAAAATAACCAACGATACATTCCAGAATTTCATCATGCTGGGTATTTTTGGTCTTCTGGATTTTTATCCCAATAACGGAGGTCTGGCAACAGGTACTCTGGGTGGCGTATCTTCCATCAGATTGGACAATATGCCTGACCTGAATCTGATCTATGCGCCGTTTACTACGGATACCGTATACATTAAGAATTTTGACGGGATGACCTATCTTCCTGTTGATAATAAATGGATAAATGAAACTGCAAATGATGCGTCTTCATATCCGAAGGAGGTTGACTCACTGAAGGAGAGCTTTGAAGCGGGTGATGAGCATAGCTCAAGAGCCATAATGACGGTGACAAATGTTGAAGCACCGTTACTTCCGTATCAGCCTTATTACTCAACAGGGGACCAATCCCCAGTTATGCCGAAACAGTCTAAGACCTATGAATTCTATCCTAGATTTGATGAGTCGGAGGCCGTTGTGGATCACTATTCCCCGGATAAAGCTTATCTCTATGTGGACAAAAAGAATAAAAAGGTTATAGATAAATTTATAGAAGAAGCCGGAATCTCAGGTGATACGCCTGAAGAGGTGGCAGAAAGTATCCGAAGTTATTTTGAGGCAAATGTTCCTTACACACTGCGTCCCGGTGCTACACCATGGAAGCAGGACTTTGTAAATTATTTCCTAACTGAAAATAAAAAGGGCTACTGTGCTCATTTTGCTTCGGCGGGCACACTTATCCTTCGTGAAATGGGTATACCTGCGCGTTATTGTGAGGGCTACGCTATATCCTTCAACCAGGTAACAGACCGTGGTGAGCTTCTGAAGGATGCTTCCTACGATAATTATTACAGTGGTTATAACCCTTTGGGGGAAACAGCGCCGGTTCGTGTAGTTGCAACGGATGCAGATGCACATGCCTGGATAGAAATGTATGTAGAAGGAAAGGGCTGGGTGGTTGTCGAGCTTACCCCGTCCTCGGGTCTGGAAGACGATGAGGATGTCACCAATTTCTGGGATGCATTTAATAATCTCTTTGGAGATGGTGAGGAGTCAGAAGGTCCAAGACAGGATAATGATCTGAATACATTCTCAATCTCCAGCGCAGACAGGATAATGCGAATAGGTGCTTACGTTGTTATCGCACTATTTATTCTTGGTATATTTATCTATATCGGTATAAAGCTCTATCCAGAGATTAAATACTCCGTTGATTATAAAAGAGCAGGTCCGTCGGATAAGCTGATTCTTAAGTATTCCAGGTATTTAAGAAAGCTCAAAAAGAAGAATCCTATGCTTAGGGAGAAGATGAATTATACTGATCAGATGGCATATCTGATTCCATCTGATGAGGCTAAACGTCTCAGAATGACAGATATTCTCGAAAGGGCAGGCTTCTCTAACAGAGAAATAGATTCAGGAGATTATAGCTTTGCGGATGAAGTTATAGAGAATATATATTCGATTCAAAAAAGCATTAAAGTAAAATAGAGTCTGTCACAGAAAATAAAATTATGTTGACAGAGTCTAAGCTCATATGTTAATTTATAAATCACAAATTCATAACCATATGCATTAGACAGAGTAAATGCAATGATGGGGAATAGTAAGTGATAAAGATTCCTGATATATCAGCATGATATATCGAGAGAAGTGCCGGGTGGTGCAAGGCACAGGATATTTACACTGAACTCGCCCCTGAGCAGATCGGGTGAACAGTAGTGGATTTTTCCACAGACAGTAGTCTGATCCGGATTCCTACCGTTACAGAGGAAAGGTATAAGAACTGTAGTTATTGCAACGAGCATTAATGATTCAGATCCGTACCGATGAGTGCATGTGATTTTCACATGAAGTAGAGTGGTGCCGCGTGATTACACGTCTCTACAGGATTTATCACCTGTGGAGACGTTTTTGTTTTTTATGAATGATCTGAACTTAGACAAAAATGTGTGCATGGTCCATCTATTCATTCACTTGAATAAGTAAGTAAAACATAGTAAAATATATAAGTTAGAGGTAATCGTTATGAAGAATTTCGAACATTACAGAAGAGGCTATTTTATGCCACCAGTTGAGTGTAACGACTGGGTTAAGAAATAGTACATCGACAAGGTGCCTATATGGTGTAGTGTTGACCTGAGAGATGGTAATCAGGCTCTGGTTGTTCTATGAGTCTTGATGAAAAAGTTGAGTTTTATAAGGGACTTAAGCCGGATGAGGTTCATAAGGCGCTTCAGGCAGAACATTTAAAATAATGCAGGATTAGGATTTCAGATATGGCAGAAAATTATACTGACAATGTAATACATGTAGACAGCTCTGAAGAGGTCAGAGAGCGGAATATCAGGTATGCCTCTGACAGAAGGCGTGAAAGAATAAGCATATTTCTTTTAGCGGCTATTATTGTCGTTATTGCTGTTGTTGCTGTGTATGTTTTCAGAAGAATGAGAAATTATAATGCGGTTAAGGTGGTCAGATCTGCCGATACCTCTTATGAAGCAAACGCTGAGTATCTGGAATTTGGAAATAACCTTCTGAGATATACACCTGATGGTGTAACTTATATTGATAGCAGTGGTAATGTTGTATGGACATCAGGAAATGATTTTAAAGTTCCTATAGCAGAGACCAGTGGAAATTATGCCGTTGTTGCTGATAAAGGCGGCAATCTCGTTGCTGTATTTGGATTGGAAGGACTTGTCAGTACTGTAAATATGCCATACTCCATCTGTGACATTGATGTCGCAAAGCAGGGGGCTTTTGCAGCTATTCTTGAATCTGATGAGACTAATTACATCAATATGTACGACAGAAACGGGAATATTATATATGAGATGCAGACTTCCATAGATAAAAGTGGATACCCTATGGATATTACTATATCCGATGATGGTAAGAAGCTTTTCACCAGTTATTTCAAACTGGATGGAGTAAATATCAGAAACAACCTTACTGCATACAATTTCGGTGAAGTTGGACAGAATGAAAATGCTGACCGTATGGTGGGTGGTTTTTCATTTGATGAAGAATTCATTCCAAAAGTTGAATTTGTTACCAATGATATAGTTGCTGCCTTCACTGATAAAAGGGTTCTTCTGTACAACATGAAGGAAAAACCATCAGAACGAGGATCAGCTGAATATGGTGGAGAAATCACCAGCGTATTCTATTCAGATAGCTATATTGGAACTGTAAAACCAAATCCAGATAAGGGAAAATCCGCTGACTATATTCTTACTCTCTATGATCTGTCAGGCAAAGAAGACTTTGAATATGCTTTCAGTATGGAATATGACAAGATATTTGCAGGAGAAGACGAGATAATCATAACAGGTGGAAACCAGTGTCTTATTATAGAAAAAAATGGACGCACCAAGTTTTCCTATACCTTCGATAATATGGTTAAATCCATGATTCCATCTCCAAAGACTAATGAATATATAGTTACATTTGAGAATAAGACGGAAACCATCAGACTGAAATCAGAGGATAAATAAGATGTACTATTTAGTGTTTTGTATTATAGCCATTCTTATCATGAGTGCACTGATAGGGCTGAAAAGAGGAATCTTTAAGACTCTTTTTGGCTTTTTGGCCATTGTTCTCTCTATAGTTGCAACTTATTTTGCCAGTCCCTATATATCGAGTGTGATTATTGAATACACAGAAATTGATAATCGTATAGAAGATACTATATATAAGAAAATCGAAACTGATACGCAGAAAAGCGTGGCCGAGTCTCTGAAAAATGCAGGAATAAAGGATGATCTCTCTAAGCTTACTGAGGAAGAAACCAGGTATATCCTGGAGAATGATCCTGACAAGGAGACTCAGATAAAACACATAGACTCGCTAAATCTCCCAGATAATATCAGAAGTATCTTTATTACTAATAATAATGACAATATGTATGACCTGCTTGGTGTAACCAGCTTCTACAGATACATTGCCCGGTATACGGCCCGGCTTATTGTAAATGTGATAGCATTTGCAGCAACATTTGTGGTGCTCAGGCTTGTTCTGTTTCTGATCAGCTTTATAATCAGCAGAACCATGGAGGAGAGCCCTGTACTATCCGGAATGGATCGACTGGCTGGAATGGTGTTAGGTCTTGGAGTAGGAGTAGTGATGGTCTGGGTATTTATGATTGTTGCAGGAATTGCGTTTGGATCTGAGTTTGATAACATGGTTGCAGGTAATGAAATAGTTCAGAAAATCAATGATACAAATATTTTGCTGAAGGTGCTCACAGGATTGAAACCATAAGGGGCACGATATTTTGTACATTTTCATTTTTCAAAATACAAGATTTAGAGGGCTCAAAAGGCCCTCTTTTATTGAAGAAAATAAGTGAAAAAAATGTCTGAAATTTGATATAAAAAAATTAAAAAAAGGTGTTGACAATATGAAATTTAAGTAGTATTATAAACAAGCTGTCTGCGAGAGAGACATGAGCAAAGCCTTATGAATACTTAAGTAAACAGCTATGAACCTTAACAACAGAATATTGATGACAACCCCGAAAATTCTTTTTAAATAATGAATATTCGGAACTAGAACGAATCCAAATAAGAA
>CACZOE010000025.1 GCA_902782695.1 uncultured Lachnospiraceae bacterium
AAAAACGCCTCCATCCATCGTAGGCTCTTCGTAATCACCATAAGGACTGAATTTCTTTCCTTTTCTTACATATACCTTTTGAAGTCCATCATTATCGTCAGAATATGAATAATGGAACTGACCTCCGTTTGCATAAAGTCGAATTATTGACAGGTCATACCATACAGCATAAAGAGTCATGTCCTCACTAGGAACAAAGGTACTTGGATCTATTATTTTACTAAGATTACCATACTCTGTTGACCATCCAGCAAATTCCTTCGTTTCATCATTCACATAGTATCTCAGATCCGGCACATCCTTCATCGGTCTGGTTTTTGAATATGCATACGCTGCACTGGTTACATTATATTCTCTTCTAAAGGAGAATATGGTTCCGAACTGATTTCCTTCGTCACCGTCCCTTGCACCTGTTTCGAATGTAACAAGCCATCCATCTTCCGGAATAGCATAAAGAGTTTCATTCTTTGTAGGTGTAAAAGAAGCTGTCACTTCCACACCTGACCCATCCGCTTTGGTATTGAATTCCTTTACAACTTTTCTGCTACACTCTTCTCCTTCTTCAGGCGACCATAATACAACTGCATCTTTATAATCATGTCCAATAGCATCACCCTGATCCAAAGTAAAAGAACTCGAGCCATAGTTATAGATATAACCACCATTTCCATCAAGACGCATAGTATATGTATCTTTATACTGCGCATAAACCGTGGTATTTCCTTCAGGAACAAAGCTGTAATCAACATTAACACCTGACCCATCCGATTTGGTATTAAATGTTATACATTTTCTAGAAGCATCACCTGTTACATAATCAAAGTAATTATAATTAATATCACTTAAGCTCGAGCCTTTTGCCACTTTTTCTGAGCGTGTATAAGAATTATCAGTTGTATTCGAATCATAAGTTACAGTCCAGTAATCACTCCACTTAACATATATAGTTACACCTTCACTACCCGGTGTCAGACTATAAAAATCACATTTCTGCGTACCGGCGCTGTCATAACTCCAGCCATCGAAAATCACATCCGCAGTACCGGATGAAACAGAATTAGTATAATAAAACGGATCCAAACTGAAATAATTTGCCTCACTTGGTTTTTTTCCATTAGGATATGTTAATGTGAATGTCTTTTTATTCAGATCTATATTGGTTCCCCAACTAGTAAGTCCATCCATGTCTATGTAGCTCTCTGAATAATAACTAAAATATCCATCATTACAATTAACATCAAATGTAACAGGATAACCATCTACATAAACCGCATAAAGATCTATATTCTGATATACAGCGAATTTCCCAAGATTATTGATCAGATCATTTTCAGTTCCATCTTCCTTAAGAGACCATCCGACAAATGCCCTTTTATCACTGTCAGGATAACAGCATACCGAATTATCTACGAGAGTGTTATTTTCTCCACGTACAACTGCATAAGTCTTTTTTCCATTACTAAAATGTCCTTCTCCGGCATGATAAGTAATAGTATGATCATAGTAAGCATAAAGAGTAATATCTTCGTCAACATATAAATTACTTATCGACCTGGGATATCCATCCCCATCAAGCCATCTGTTAAAGTTCATTTTTGAAGTCTGACCACCTAATTCTTCTCCATATTCGGGAAGAATCAGATCATCAGTTGAAAGCTTTTCTCCTGCTTTAACTGTAGCGGTATAGGTATATGTCTTATCCCCATATGTGTAATTATTACCGCTCATAACAGTTTCGAGTATTCCATAATTAAAGGTTACAGTATAGGTCTCGTCATCGTCGCCATCTGCCCTTGCATTTATTCCCGGTACAAGAATAAATAACCCCATCAGGACTATGCCGAGTAACCAGACCAATTGTTTCGTAGTCTTCATACATTATCCTCCCATAGTACATTTGCTTTTGTCAAAAGTAACAAGATTTTTGTTTTCATACTAAAAATATAGTTTAATTTTATCGTTTTCATAGCTTATGTGTCAATCTTGTCACGTGTCATGTCATGTCAATTCCAATCCTGGAGTCCCCGGCATCAATTTCTTCTCTTTCTCCTGGTATTGTTGCCTCATCCTCTTCTTAGACGCCTGATTCCAGAGGCTCTGGCATCAATTTACACCTCTTCTCCTCATTTGGATGCCCCTCTATCCCTCTCAAAGAAACCTCAATTCTTTTCAAAAAAACAAACTTCCTCTCAAAGAAAAAAGAGTGCCGCTTACGACACTCTTTCCCCTCGAGACGCGTGCTGCCAAAGGCAGTTTCTATTCTTTAGCTGCAGAGCTTTCCACGTTATGGCCTGCCACAGACTTTATCACAAGTATTGTAACCACAAGAAGCACAAGTGTTATAGGAAGGGATACCAGTGCGATAGAGCCTTCGTACTTATATCCCAGAATTCCTGCCAGCAGATATCCTACTGTTGACACCGCTGCTGCTGTAAGTGCATATGGAAGCTGAGTCGATACATGATTTACATGGTCGGAATGAGCTCCTGCTGAGGCCATGATGGTGGTATCAGATATAGGTGAGCAGTGATCTCCGCAAACAGCTCCTGCAAGACAGGCTGATATAGAGATAACCAGCATCTCATATGTATCAGCACCTTCAAATACATTACAAACGATAGGAATAAGTATAGCAAATGTACCCCAGCTGGTTCCTGTTGAGAATGCAAGGAATACTGCAACTACAAATATGATAGCAGGCAGGAACATCTGCACACCAGTAGCTGAAGCAGCTACCAGATCATGAACATAGAACTTAGCTCCCAGAAGACCTGTCATTCCTGAAAGTGTCCATGCCATTGTAAGGATAAGGATAGGTGCTACCATTGCCTTAAAACCTTCAGGTATACACTCTGTGAATTCTTTAAAGGTAAGCACTCCTCTTACCATATAGAAACAGAAGGTAATTATAAGTGTGATAAGACTTCCGATAACAAGTCCTACTGAAGCGTCTGCATCTGCAAATGCAGTTACAAAGCTTTCTCCTGAGAAGAATCCGCCTGTATAAACCATACCCATGATACAGCATGCAATGAGTACGATTACTGGAAATACCAGATCAATAACCTTACCATAAGGAGTCTTCATTTCCTGATCCGCATTTCCATAAGGACGTGCCTCAGTTGTGAAAAGATCACCCTTTTCAAATGCATTTTTCTCATGAGTCTTCATTGGACCATATTCGAACTTCATAACGATCATTGTCAGCATCATCAGAAGTGTTGTGAGTGCATAGAAATTATATGGAATAGTTTTAAGGAACATTGAAAATCCGTTGATTCCTGAATCATCAGGAACAGATGATGTAACTGCTGCTGCCCAGCTGGAAACAGGTGCGATGATACATACAGGTGCTGCCGTAGCATCGATCAGATATGCCAGCTTTGCACGGGATATATTTCTTCTGTCAGTAACCGGTCTCATAACCGAACCAACTGTCAGACAGTTGAAGTAATCATCTACAAATATAAGAACGCCGAGAAGTACAGTCGCTATCTGGGTACCCATTCTTGTTTTAATGTGTTCAGAAGCCCATATACCAAATGCTGCGGAACCCCCCACCTTATTCATAAGAGCAACCAGAATTCCCAGGATTACGAGGAATATCAGGATACCTACGTTCCAGCTGTCTGCCAGCTTGTATACCATACCACCTTCTTCATTAAACATCATGGTATTCAGCATCAGCTCCAGGTTACCATTTGCATAAAGAAGCGCTCCCGAAACGATTCCCACAAAGAGTGAGGAATACACTTCCTTGGTAATAAGTGCAAGCACGATGGCTATAACCGGTGGAAGCAGTGAAAATATAGTTGAATAAACTGCCGGTTCATAGTCCTCCGGATTTACAATCCCCGGTGTATTAACCGTAAATGCTATCAGAACTCCGAGAATGATCAGAGTAACTAATAAAAATATAATACCTTTTTTCTTCATTTTTCATCTCTCCACATTTTGTTTAAAAGTTTCTTCCGTCCCAGCCCCAGTCTGGTGTTGAACGATAATCAACATATATATTTCTGGACGGAATTCCCAGCTCTCTTTCATATATCTCACATATCTTTGCAGTCATCTGCTCACAAGCCGGAGAATTGGAGGAACCAAGAACATCCACGGATACATACACTGCTTTCTCCATCTTCTGTCCACCGAAATAAAGTGTGTACTCGTCATCAAAACCTATCATAACGAAGCTCTCTGGCTTTCCAATAATGGATGCAGCCTTTCCCAGCTCAGCCTTGATGATATCCTTCTTCTCATCGCTTACCTTAACTGAAATCTTTGAATCAATAAATGGCATAGTAAATTACCTCCCCTTTTATGTTTATTTTTTCATTTTTTAATCATCGAAAAGTACAGTTGAGAAATATCTCTCTGCGGTATCTGGAAGAACTGTTACCACTGTCTTGCCAGGTCCCAGCTTCTTTGCCAGTTTAAGCGCTGCGGCTACATTTGTACCACTGGAGATTCCGCACATCAGGCCTTCCTCCCTTGCCAGTCGCTTAGCGGTATCTATGGCCTCTTCGTCTGAAACCACATAGATATCACTATAGATTTTCTGATTCAGTATCTTTGGAATGATTCCGTCACCGATTCCCATCTGCATATGAGTACCAATGGTGCCACCGGCAAGTATAGCTGCATTTTCAGGTTCAACTGCCCATATCTCGATATCCGGATACTGAGCCTTCAGAACTTCACCTATTCCTGTAATAGTACCGCCGGTTCCTATACCTGAGCAGAATCCATGAATAGGTCCAGCCACCTGCTCCATTATCTCAAGAGCTGTATGACTCTTATGAGCAAGGATGTTGTTATAGTTTTCAAACTGCTGTGGAACAAAAACCCTTGGGTCTTCCTCCTGCATTCTGAGTGCTGTCTGAAGACATTCATCTATGCAGGCTCCGATATCTCCTGCATCATGAATCAGAATAACCTCTGCTCCATAATGCTTTACCAACTTTCTTCTTTCCTCACTTACAGAATCTGGCATGATGATTATAGTTTTATAACCTCTGACCGCTCCCACAAGTGCAAGTCCTATTCCCTGATTCCCACTTGTAGGCTCAACTATTATGGTATCCTCTTTGATGAGGCCTTCCTTCTCTGCAGCACGTATCATTTTATAGGCAGTTCTGGTTTTGATAGAACCACCGACGTTGGTGCCCTCAAACTTTACAAGAACCTCAGCGCTGCCCTCCTCAGGCATTTTATTTAATCTTATCATTGGAGTATGCCCGATGGCCTCGAGCACGTTATCATATATCATCTCATTTTCCTCTCTTCATATGGTTCTTTTTATATAATCGTATACTTCTATGAATTAATAAGTTCATGTATTTCTGGGAGTACTCTCAGGCTGCGCTCGAGAATGCCCGTCATATATGCGATGGCAGTTCCGTAATTGGTGAACGGCACACCCTGATCGTTTGCACATTTCATACGGTACTGTACTTCTCTCTCAGTGATCATACATCCGCCACAGTGAATAACTATGGAATATCCTGACAGATCCTCCGGAAAATCTTTTCCGGAACAAGTCTCTATCACCAATTCTTTTCCCGTGGTTTTTCTGAGCCAGTTTGGAAGCTTCACAGTTCCGATATCACCACACTGTCTGTGATGGGTACAGCCTTCTGCCATAAGAACTTTATCACCGTCCTTAAGGTCTCCTATAGCTGTTACACCTCTTACAGCAGTTTCCAGGAATCCTTTATACTCTGCCATCAGTATGGAAAATGAAGTCAGTGGAATGTTGTCTGGAACAACAGCGCTCACAGCTTTAAAGGCCTGGCTGTCAGTTATAACAAGTGAAACCATAGGATCTGGGTTATCCAGACATCCAAGTCTTTTCAATGTGTCCTCCAGCTCTGTTTCTCTTACAACTATAGCTGTGCTCCCTATATCCAGCAGTCCTCTTACAGCCATCTGCTGTGGCATGATAAGCCTTCCCTTAGGAGCGGCACTATCGATCGGACAGACAAGCACTACTGTCTGACCAGGCTTTGCCACATCACCTAAAAAGGTATGATTTTCATCTTCTTCCGGTACCAGCTTTGCTATGGTATTCTTAAGCTCATCTATACCCGCTCCAGTCATGGCACTGACCGTTACTATCGGGACATCTTCACCATCAAAAAGGCTCTTTCCGATAGCTGAGGAGATTTCTTCCTGAGACTCTTTAAGACCATCGGTCTTATTCAGTACCACCAGATAAGGAATCATTTTCTCTCTGAATATCTCTATAAGTAACCTGTCGTCCTGGACCGGCCCCCTTAATGCATCAATAACCAGAACTGCTATATCGGTTCTGTTAAGAGTCTGCTTGGTCTTTCTGACTCTCAGTTCTCCCAGCATACCTTCATCATCAAATCCGGGAGTATCAATTATAACAACCGG
>CACZOE010000026.1 GCA_902782695.1 uncultured Lachnospiraceae bacterium
GAGGGTGAGACTACAAACTTTAGCGATGCCATCCAGCTGATAAATGATAATGGGATAACTCTTTCGACTATAGCTGTAGGTTCTGATTCTGATACCAAGCTTCTGAAATCTCTGGCTGAAAATTGTGGTGGAAGGTATTATTATTCTGATTCTTCATCAGAGGTTCCAAAGATATTCACTGAGGAAGTATATCTCTCAGGAGACACCTATTATAAAAATGGTGACTACACTTTAAGTATCAGTAGTGGAAATAAGCTGGTGGAAAATCTGTATCCTGACGGACTTCCAAGCATCTCCGGATATATAGCAACAACTACTAAAAATGGTGCGAGAGAGGTTATAGCTACCAGCGAGGAGGATCCGCTCCTTGCTTCCTGGCAGTATGGCCTTGGAACTGCTATATCCTGGATGTCTACCGCCTCAGGAAGCTGGAATGAGTCACTGGCGGGAATGGATGATTATGCTGCCATGTGGAAGAGAATCCTGGATATGGCAAGCATGCAGGAGACTCCTGGAGAGGATAAAATATTAGTAAGTAAGCGTCGTGGTGCTACAGAAGTGTCCTATCAGACAGAGAACTATACTGAGGATACTACAGTAACAGGGGTATACACTTCTCCTACAGGTGAAACTGGAGAGATAGCTCTTTCTTCTGACAGACCGGGAGAATACACAGGCTCTTTCATAAGTGATGAGCCTGGAATATACAGTATAAGTGTCAGAAGGTCTGAGAAAGGTGAGGTGGCTTCAGTACGTACTGCTATTCAGACGGTACAGTTTTCAGATGAATACAGGCGTGATATTTCCAACCAGAACCTTATCAGTTTTGTTGAAAATAATGGTCGTATCCTTAAGGATGGAGAAAATGTATTTACCAGACTTCGTGGAAAGAAGAGCAATAAGAAAAATATTACGTTTATTCTGATAGTACTATCCATATTCATGCTTCTAATGGATATCGTAATCAGGAGATTTGATCTGGGAAGAATTCTCGGAAGGAGAATCTCGGCACCTAATCAGAGAAGAGTGCTTGTGTCAGCTGGTAATACAGCAAAAGTAAAGGCATCTGGAAGGGTAGGAACAAAAGTAAAAACAAAAGAGGGGGCGTCTGTAAAAGAAAAGGAGGCTCAGGAAGGATTCACAGAAGCAAAGGACGTGACTGCATCAACTGATATCCCTGCTGAATCTAACATCTCACGAAAAGAAGCGAAAAAAGCGAAGAAAAAAGACCTAAAGAAAAAGGAAAGTTCCACAGAAAGTCAGCTGGATACATCGGCACTTCTTCAGAAGAAAAAAGACAGGAATTTGTAACAGCAAACAAAGAATATTGATATAAAACATTGAAATTTTCATATTTTAGTGTAAAATCAAAGTGGGTAGTTTTGTTTAGCCCGAAGGTAATATTTTATACCATCTATGATTAAGTAAAGGATGACAGGTAAATGTTTAAGATAATGACACCTGAAGAGGCTGTAGGTCTGATTCAGGATGGTGATACTATATGTGTGAATTCTTTTCTGGGAATAGAAAACCCGGTGGAACTTCACGAAGCAATATATGAAAGATTTAAGAAAGAAGGCTCACCGAAACATCTGACAGTTGTTTCGAGTGCAGGCTTTGGACTCTGGGACGATACCAGTAATGCAGAAGGATATATAAGAGATGGCGCCGTAGATAAGCTTATCTGCGGTCATTTTGGTGCTATGTATAGCACTAAGAAGCTGGTTCTTGAGGATAGATTTGAAGCCTATAATCTACCTCTGGGATGTATATCTCATGCAATCAGAGCACAGGCAGGAGGTATTCCAGGAGCACTATCCAAGGTTGGACTGGATATCTTCGTGGATCCAAGAATGGAAGGTCCTGGAATAAATAATTTATCAAAGGACGATACTCTTGTTAAGCTTGTTGAAGTGGACGGGGATGAATTTCTATACTATAGACTGCCAAAGCTTAACATAGCACTTATCAAGGGAACCGCCGCAGACAGAAAAGGAAATATTTCCTTCGATGACATGTATATGTCAGGTGATGCCCTTTCAATATGTCAGGCTGTTAAGGCAAATGGCGGTAAGGTAATAGTTCAGGTTGACAAGCTGGTAAGAAAACCTTCCAGACCTCGTAATGCCATTATTCCTGGTTGTCTGGTTGATGCAATAGTAGTAGTTGAGAAGGAACCTCTTGGAAGCGGATATGAAGCTCTGACTGGTAGTTTTGAAATTCCGTCAGGTCAGTGGGATATGTGGGTTGAAATCATTGAGAGGCTTTCATCCTCACAGCGTCAGAACAGTGCTATAGCAGATATAATTGGAAGGAGAGCTTCCCAGGAGCTTAAAGAGGACGACATAGTAAATATAGGAGTTGGAATACCTGAGACGGTTTCCAAATATGCTAAACAGTCTGGTATGTTAAATAAGATAACACTCACCGTTGAGTCAGGTGGGGTGGGAGGATTTCCTGCTTCCGGCCCTGTTTTTGGTGCCATGATCGGAGCGGCATCAGTATATGATATGGCAAACCAGTTTGATCTCTATAATAATGGAGGTCTTGATATATGTTTCATGGGTGCTCTTGAAGTAGATAGATTTGGAAATGTAAATGCTCACAGAACTCCGGGTACATTTGCCGGAATAGGAGGATTTGCAAATATCACATCCAGAACACCTGTAGTAGTTTTCTGTCTTTCCTTTACAGCGAAGGGGTTATTTGTAGAGGAAGAAAACGGCAAAGTAAAGATTGTTCAGGAGGGAGCAGTTCCGAAGTTTGTAAAGAATGTTTCCAGTGTAAGCTTCTCGGGAAAAAGAGCCCTCAAGCATGGACAGAGAGTTCTTTATGTTACAGAGAGATGTGTATTTGAACTTACTGAAAATGGACTTAAACTTGTAGAGGTTTATCCAGGTATTGATAAAGAGAGGGATATTCTTTCTCAGTTATCTTTTCCTGTAGTAGAGTAGAAATGGTATGGGTGTTGTAGATTTAATAACTAAAGATGTGAAGGAGAAGAACGAAAATAAGCGGGTCATAGTGTCCCTCAGGATACTATACATTATTGTTTTATTTGTTTTTATTCTGGATACATTTCTTGCAGGAAGCGTAGCTATCAAAATGTATCCTGTCCGTTTTCTGGTTCTTTTTTCTTCGATTTTTGTTTTATTCTTTTTTACTTACTATTCAAAGACTAAAACGGCACTTCGTCTGTTTATATTATTTCTCTTTGTCTGGACACTGTCAATGATTCCTGTATACGGCTGGAGTGCCGGAATGCAGAACTATTATATCATCATTCTGATGCTATGTTTTTTTGCCAGTTACAGCAAAACTGCCATCAAATTTATATATGCGGTTTTTGTTCTGGTTTTCAGAATCCTCACTATCTGGATATTTGGTGGAATAAAGTCCCAGGTGGTTACAGATGCGGTTTTTGATAAGGGTATTCAGATAGCAAATATTACTGCAGTATTTATAGGCATTATTTTCATTTCTTATATATTCAGCAAACAGGAGAATGAAGCTGAGGATAAGCTGATGAAGTATAATGATCACTTGAAAAGACAGGCTAATACTGATCAGTTGACAGGTCTTTTTAACAGAAGACGTGCAGATGATTATCTAAGTGAGATAGCA
>CACZOE010000027.1 GCA_902782695.1 uncultured Lachnospiraceae bacterium
AATTAAAGGATCTTTTCCTGATGAAAAAGAGTAAAAAACGAGTCAGTAAAATACAGTCAAAACTAACTAAATATGTCTGGATCTGCGTAATTCCGTTTATTCTGCTTTTCAGTATAGCTATTGCCAGACTTTACGGATATTACCAGCAGTATGATCAGCTGGTTCGAAATATAACCGGTGCCAATGAGTACAGTATGGAGTTCAAGGACAGTCTGGATGAAATGATGTACAGGATAATCATTGGCTCGGCGAACTGGAGTAATCCGGAGGAGAAGCTGGAGGGAGAAGACCCGAAGGCTCTCATTAATGACGCCCGTCAGCATTTTGAAAAGCTTGAATCCAGTACCACTGAGCAGAATGTTCAGTCGGATCTGAGAGCGCTTGTTAAGCTTCTGGGTATACTTGATGAGCGAGTGGATGACATTCTTAAAAATGTTGAAGAAGGCGGACATTACGATGAGAATATGGAAATGCTGGATATGAATATCCGTACCCTCACCTCGCTTATCCAGAGTGATATTCAGAAATATATCTATGATGAAGCCACGAATATGGAGAATCTCCGTGTTGAGGTGGCATCCAGTCTGCTTTCCACTATCAGATCTCTCATAATAACACTTATTATTACCATACTTGTAATTATTTTTCTGTCAAGGAGACTTGCAGAAAGAATTACTACACCTATCACTGAGCTGTGTGAGGTGACGGAAAAATTTGCCGGAGGTGATTTCTCGGTTTCCTATCATACTGACAGTAATGACGAGATGGGGACTCTGGCGGAGAGTTTCAACTCCATGGTTAAGGAGATAGAAACTCTGGTAAATGACATCCATAAGGAACAGGAAAATGCAAAGGATGCGGAACTCAGACTTCTGCAGGAACAGATAAATCCACATTTCCTGTATAATACACTGGATGCTATTATCTGGATGACGGAGGCGGGTGAAAACCAGAAGGCTATTCAGATCATTCAGGAGCTTTCAAGCTTCTTCAGGATTTCCCTTAGTAAGGGCCAGAGTAAAATCACCATCAGTAATGAGAGAGAGCATGTTAAGAGCTACCTGGAGATTCAGAGATACAGGTATCAGGATATCCTGGACTATGAGATAGATTTTGATGAAGATATCCTTGAGTATCATATACAGAAACTTACACTTCAGCCTATTGTTGAAAATGCGCTTTACCACGGAATTAAAAATAAGCGTGGAATGGGACTGATAAGAGTTACCGGAAATGCAGAGGGCGATGATATCGTCTTCAGAGTAGAGGATAATGGAATAGGCATGAAGCCCGAGGAGCTGGAGCGGCTCAGATCACTTATTGCCGGTGACGTGGTGGATGATGATCAGAGAGGCTTCGGTATGGCAAATGTTGAGAAGAGACTGGAAATGCTTTTCGGTGAGAAGTATGGAATGTCCGTAGAGAGTGAGTATCAGAAAGGAACCACGGTAACAGTAAGGATACCGAAGGTATAAAAATGATAAAAAAGAAAAAAAGAAAACTAATATATCCGATTATTCTTTCCCTGGTTCTTTTACTGACAGGCTGCTCGGCTGCAAAGGAAGAGGATACCCAGGCCCAGGAAGAACAGCAATATCTGACTGTCGGATTTTCCCAGCTGGGAGCAGAATCTGACTGGAGAGTAGCTAATACGGAGTCTATAAAGGACAGTCTTTCCAGAACAAACGGAATAGAGCTTCTCTTTGATGATGCTCAGCAGAAGCAGGACAGACAGATACTGGCTATCAGAAATTTCATCCAGCAGGAGGTGGACTGTATAGTTCTGGCACCTGTAACAGAGACCGGATGGGATACGGTTCTTGAGGAAGCAAGAGATGCGGATATCCCAGTCATCATCGTGGACAGAATGGTAAATGTAAAGGATACCTATCTGTATACTGCCTGGGTAGGTTCGGATTTCAAAAGAGAGGCCAGCATAGCCTGCGAATGGCTTAACAGTTTTGCTCTTGCAAAGGGTATATCTGCAAGGGATATAAAGATAGTTGATCTGCAGGGAACCCTCGGAGCAACTGCACAGATCGGACGAAGCAGCGGACTGGTTCTGGGAAGTAAAAAATATGGCTGGAATATCGTTGCAAGTGTACCTGCTGACTATACTCAGGCAAAGGGTAAAGAAGTAATGCAGTCACTTCTTAAGGATCATGATGATATAAATGTTGTTTATTGTGAGAATGATAATGAAGCTATTGGTGCTATTGAGGCGATAGAAGAGTCCGGCAGGAAAGTGGGAACTGATATAAGGAACGGAGAAATCCTGATCATTTCCTTTGATGCAGCTCATTCAGGACTTAGCAAAGTGCTGGAGGGAAAAATAGCACTTGATGTAGAGTGTAATCCTCTCCAGGGGGAGCCTCTCAGACAGCTGATAAACGAAGTAAAAGGTGGACAGGAATTTCAAAAATATACTTATATAGAAGAAAAAGCTTTTTCTGCAGATGATACGATAAAAAAAGTTAAAATAGATGATACTAGCTATGATATCACCATCCTTACGCCGGAAATACTTGAACAAAGAGAATACTAAATTAGACTGAAATAAAAAATTATAAAAAAAATATAAAAAATCAAACTTTATAAAAAAATAAAAAAAATACATTTTTATAGAGATAAATATTTGAAAAAAAATCAAAAGATATTCTGTATTAAGCCCTTTGTAATTTTGATATAGTTTAACCATCAAAAACGTAAACTATATTTTATTACGGAGGGCTTAGTATTATGAAGAAATTTGGTAAAAAGATACTTGCAGCAGTAGTTGCAAGCGCTATGGTACTCGGAATGACTGCATGTGGCGGCGGAGCTGCTTCAACAGGATCAAGTGATGCACCAGCAGCTGACAGCGGAACAGCTTCAAGCGGCGGCACAATCAAGGTTGGTATCATTAACAACGATCCAAATGAGTCTGGATATCGTACAGCTAATGATAAGGATCTGAAGGCTATGTTCTCATCAGAGAACGGCTACGATGCTTCATTCGCATACAGCCTTAAGAATGATGAGCAGATTACAGCAGCTCAGAAGTTCATCCAGGACGGTGTTGATTATCTGCTTCTTTCAGCAGCTGATACATCA
>CACZOE010000028.1 GCA_902782695.1 uncultured Lachnospiraceae bacterium
CAAAGCAGTACTATGTTGATAAGTGGAAAGAAGATGTAAAATACCTTAATAATAATTTCTATTACAGACACCCTGAATATATAGACAGACTTCCTGCTGGTTACAAATCGTTGATAGAGACAAGCGTATCAACTATTAAGAAATATAGTCTGATGCCTCTTATGTTGCTGAAGGCAGAGGAGAAACTTGGTGGTGAAGCTGCTATGGATAAAGTTCTTCAGGAGCTATATTCAAAAAATATGGACTACCGAATGAATGAATCATGTTGTACATTCGAGGATTTCTTAGCTACAGCAGGACTTACAGAGGAGGATATAAGAATTGAGTAAGATATTTAAATATGAGCTTAAGATAATTTTATTAAAACCGTATACTTTCGCATTTACGATCATATCATTACTATACTCCTATTATGTACTGTCAACTGAGACTATACTTGGTGTATCTGATACAGCTCCATTTTCAGGCTGGAGTTTTGGTAAATATCTGGGAGATACTACTCTTATTTCTATGCTGACAACATTTTTCATCATGGCTACGCTGTTTTCAAAAAAGCAGAAAAGTGTAAATGTGCTTACAGATGTTACCGGTTTCCCGGTACGTAAAAGAATCCTCATAAGAAATGTTATTGTAGGTGGATATTTCCTGCTGAATAATATCCTGATTTTCATAGCGGGATGTGTATTCCTGGGAGTCATCTTCGGGGAAGTATACCCTGGAGTATATATAGCTGACTGGCTCCTCATCACCATCCCGTGCCTCCTTATTATTCTCGGATTTGGAAACCTGCTGGGAAAAATGAATCCGGTTCTTATATACATTTTCATGGCAGTGATAATACTGATGGCATTTATCATGAAGGAATTCTCCATAGATATAAATGGAGCTAATTACTATGAAGTAATGTCAGGTGCTCTTGAATCACTTAAGGGTGGAGAGACACCATTTACCATTGCACCGACCTTCCTTTTTACCAGAGTTGTTTATCTCATTCTTGGTGCCGCAGCTCTGGCAGGAGTAACCCTCAAATCCGGAGAGAAGAAGAGAAGGGATGCATAAAAAAACACTTGCATTTTTCGGGATAAATTGTTATTCTACGAAAAGATTAAAGAAACAGGAGGAGACCAATGAGAAAGATTTCTTGCAAATAGTTTTATACGTAGTGTGATTTGACCTTTGTTTGTGACGTCTATGGCACAGCTGTTTTGTTGTGGTTGTTAAGATGGTCATGCTGGGATTCGAATTGCAGATGCAAGAAATAATTCATAGTGGTTTTCCGATAATGATATAGTTTGAATGAAGTCTTTAGGCTAAGTGCCCAGACTCTTTTCATCAGACCTTTAACACCGCAGGATTATTCTTGCGGTGTTTTTTTGTGCGAAGGTGAGCCGAGGTCACATGTGCTTTGCATATGTGAGATATAAGTACACTATTTACGCTTGCGTAAAATAGTGTATTTATATCCCACATATCTGCTTCCAGCAGATATGTGACTTTGGCGAGCCCGCATCATCGAGCATGGGTTATCCCATGCTCGATGTCAGGTACTAATCGGAGGTGATAATTATGTCATTATTACAGGTTTCAGATCTGACCTTCTGTTATGAAGGCAGTTTCGATAATATATTTGATGAGATTTCATTTTCAGTTGATACTGACTGGAAGCTGGGCTTTATAGGTAGAAATGGAAAGGGCAAAACTACATTTCTGAATCTGCTTCTTGGAAAATATGATTATAAGGGAAGCATTTCTACTGATAAGCATTTTGATTATTTTCCATATCAGATATCTGAAGATGAAATGGATAAAACAGTTGATGAGATGAGTGAACTGTGGAAGCCGGGAGTTGAAGGCTGGAGAGTGGTGTGCGAAATGAACAGTCTGGGTGCAGATCCGGAGATACTGTACAGACCGATCAGAACTCTCAGTCATGGTGAGAGAACAAAGGCTATGCTGGCGGTACTTTTTTCGGGAGATAATGAATTTTTGCTGATTGATGAGCCTACTAATCATCTGGACAGAAATGGAAGGGAAATCATAAAGAATTATCTGATCCAGAAAAAAGGATTTATTCTGGTGTCCCATGACAGAGACCTGCTGGATGCGGTGGCTGATCATATGCTGGTTCTGAATCGTGAGTCCATTGAGGTAGTGTCGGGAAATTTCAGTTCCTGGTGGGAGAATAAAGAAAAGGCGGATGCCTTTGCAATAGCTGAAAATGAAAGGCATATGAAAGAAATAGGGAAGCTCAGAATCGCGGCTGACAGAGCCGGCAGATGGGCCGATAAAAATGAAAATACGAAGATTGGCTTTGACCCAATTAAGGAGCATGACCGAAATATAAGTACGAGAGCTTACATAGGAGCAAAGACCAAAAAGATGCAGTCCAGGGTAAAGAACTTTGAAAAAAGGATAGACCGTGAGATAGCGGAGAAGGAAGGTCTCTTAAAGGATATAGAAAAGGTAGATGACCTGAAGCTTATGCCCCTTAAGCATCATAAGAAATGTTTGGTGGAAGGTGCTGACCTTTCGTTAGCCTATGGTGATTATGAAGTTTTAAAAGATGTGAACTTTCAGCTCATGCAGGGCGATATTCTGTTCCTGAACGGAGATAATGGATGTGGCAAATCCAGTCTGATAAAGGCCATTCTGAGAGATGTAAATTCTAAAGAGAATGTACAAGGTACGGACAGTCAGAATAGTTCAGGTGAAGCTGAAGAGGAATCACTAGAGACCATGAATGTATCCGGAAGGCTGGAAACTGCCAGTGGTCTGATCATATCTTATGTAAACCAGAATACCTCGCACTTAAAGGGCGGACTTAAGGAATATGCTAAAAAGAATGACCTGGATTACAGTCTGTTTCTGACACTTCTTAGAAAGCTTGATATGAACCGTATTCAGTTTGAGAAGAATATGGAGGACTATTCAGAGGGCCAGAAAAAGAAGGTGCTGCTGGCGGCCAGCCTGCTGACTCAGGCACATTTATATATATGGGATGAACCTCTCAATTATATCGATGTTTTTTCAAGAATGCAGATAGAAAGGTTGATTGAAACCTTTAAACCGACTATGATAGTAGTTGAACATGATGTTCGTTTCAGGGAAAAGCTTTCAACAAAAACTCTGGAGCTGTGACGGGTAAAGAATAATACCAGAGAAGCTGATTAGAAATAACTGAACAGTTATATAAAAGGAGGTCTTAAGTTATGGGGATTACAGCTGCATTTATGGTTCCGCATCCACCGATGATCGTACCAGACATCGGTCGTGGAAGCGAAGCAAAAATCAGAGAAACTACTGATGCTTATGACAGGGTTGCAAGAGAAATAGCCAGGATAGAACCGGAAACTATTATAATAACAAGTCCGCATACTACTATGTATTCGAACTATTTTCACATATCTCCAGGAAATGGAGCTATGGGAGATTTTGGAAATTTCATGGCTCCGAAGGTCAGATTTGATGAGGATTATGACTTTGAGCTGGTGAACCATTTGGTGGATATTACATTTGAACATGGTTTTCCTGCCGGAATAGAAGGTCAGCAGGAGATGAATCTGGACCATGGTACCATGGTGCCGCTTTATTTTATCCGGAAGTTTTATAAAAAAGGAAAGATAGTAAGGATTGGGCTTTCGGGGCTTTCTCTGGTGGATCATTATCAGCTGGGAATGTATATCAGGCAGGCAGTGGATGATCTGGGCAGAAAAGCGGTTTTTGTGGCCAGCGGAGATCTGTCCCATAAGCTGCAGGACTATGGTCCGTATGGATTTGCTCCAGAGGGACCGGAGTATGATAAACGTATAATGGATGTTGCCGGAAGGGCTGCTTTTGGTGAAATGCTGGAGTTTGATGAAGGCTTCTGTGACAAGGCTGCTGAATGTGGCCATAGATCTTTTGTGATAATGGCGGGTGCATTTGATGGCGTGGATGTGAAGGCTGAGGTTTTGTCTCATCAGGATGTTACCGGTGTAGGATATGGTATATGTACATTTTATCCGGATGTAGAAAGTACCGCATCAAGGATGGCAGAAGCTGGTTCTGAAGAATCGGGTATAGATAAAAAAAGATACGTGAATCCTGATAGACGCTTTCTTGAAAAAATAGTGAAAAGGCTGGAAGATATGGCTGACCAGTCGGATGGTTATGTCAGACTTGCAAGAGCATCTCTGGAGAGCTATATCAGAAATAAAAAGAAGATAAGTATTCCGGATGGGATTCCTTCAGATGTGATGCAGCAGCTTCCTGAAGAGATTTTCAGTAAAAGAGCTGGAGCATTTGTTTCGATTCATAAGAATGGGGAACTTCGTGGCTGTATCGGAACCATAGCGCCTACGACGGAAAGTGTCGCACAGGAAATAATTAACAATGCCATAAGTGCTTCTACCAGGGATCCAAGGTTTGAACCCATTACTAAGGAGGAGCTTAAGTGGCTGGAAATAAATGTAGATGTTCTTGGGGAGCCTGAGGATATAGACAGCATGGACCAGCTGGATGTAAAAAGATATGGCGTGATAGTAAGCTGTGGTATGAGAAGGGGACTGCTTCTTCCGGACCTTGAAGGAGTAGACGATGTGGAAACCCAGGTATCCATAGCTATGAGAAAGGGGGGTATCAGACCAACAGACGATTATACGCTTCAGAGATTTGAAGTTATACGACATAAATAATTAATGATGGGGACGATTCCTTTATGTGATAAAAGAATCGTCCCCATTAATTTTTTGCTATTTAGTTTACTGCTTTGCTTACTGTATCTGTGCAGTGAACAGGTTGTAGTATATTCCCTTTTTATCCAGCAGTTCGCTGTGGGTTCCTATTTCGGCTATCTTGTGACCGTCTATAACCATTATTCTGTCTGCATTTTTCAGTGTAGACAGACGATGGGCGATAGCAAAGGTGGTCTTGCCGCTGGTGAGTCTTTCCAGCGCCTTCTGAATCATGAATTCACTTTCAGTATCAAGGCTTGCAGTTGCTTCATCAAGAATCAGCAGCTGAGGGTCAGGAAGGATAGCTCTCGCTATGGCTATACGCTGACGTTCTCCACCGGAAAGTGTATATCCCTTTTCGCCTACGTAG
>CACZOE010000029.1 GCA_902782695.1 uncultured Lachnospiraceae bacterium
CATTATCGTATATATCATACAGCTTCATAGAACCATCAACATAAGAGGTATTAGCAGGAAATGTATCAATTATATATCCATTTTCAAAATCATCAAATCCATATATGCTGTAAACAGGAATTCTCCAGCTGAGAATACCATTATCCAGGTCATGTCCAGGAGGGTTGCTCCACTTACTGAAGGTACCTCTTATAGTCTTAACATCAGCCCAGCTGATATGTCTGTCATAATCATTCGGAATTTTGGTCGGATCCTCGGCACTATAGATAGTTGCTCTGGAGGATATCCATCCCTCATAACCCTCGAGATAATAATCACCATAATCCTTGATAAATTCATTTATGGTGCTCCAGCTATACATATCAGGATCAACCAGAACTTCATATCTCAGATAGAACTCCTCATCAGGCTCCATAGAATTAATAGTCATCCTGTAAACTCTGTCAGAGTCCTGGGTGTAGGTATAGCGGCTGGAATCAACCGGTGTATGAACAGAATCATCATAATAAACTACCGGTGTAGAATGAATAGTCATTCCCGGCCACAGCTCATCACGGATGTGAATATCTGTATTGTCCCCCTTTGAAGTAACACGCACAAAAGCCCAGTAGATATGATCCTCTTCGTTCTCTTTAGTGCCAAGAAACTCACCGAAAT
This sequence comes from uncultured Lachnospiraceae bacterium, assembly GCA_902782695.1. GTDB lineage: Bacteria > Bacillota > Clostridia > Lachnospirales > Lachnospiraceae > Eubacterium_Q. Next base: position 658 of record CACZOE010000029.1, read on the forward strand.
ATTTCTTGATAGCTATCTCAGCATCAACTTTCGGCTCTACCATATGAACAGTAAGACTTATCTTCGTATTGTCAAAGGTGATTTTAACATCTTTTGGACCACTACCATCATCATCAACTGTACCGGAAAAGGTAAGTCCACCGATTCTGTTATTCTGCTCGGTAAATTTTTTATCCTTATTATTGTACTGAATGACGATCTGATGCCCCTTGATGGTATAGGTACCAACTATAGCTTCTCCATCAGTCAGATTTCCGGAGGTCTCCTTAAATGTGATAACCTTCGGAAGATCATAGTACAGCTTATCACTGGTGGTAAGCTCAGTCTCATCATCAAAGGTCCACTCCATATGAAAATCAAGAGTGTCACCATAGGTTACGGTTGGATTATCTTCTTTAAGAAGATTAACCGAACCATTCTTGATGTAAGTCACGTCTATGCTGTCAGCTTTGCTAGCAAGAGTCTTCTTGTTTGGATCTTCCTCTTCCTCTGCATGAGCAGCAAGACCATGGCCTGCAACTACAGACAACAACAAAAACAGAAGAAAACCAAAAAGCCAAACACGTGCTTGTTTTCTTTTCATCATAGATTTTTCTCTCTCCCTTTTATATATTCTCCCTATGAATATCATATACAGTAAAGGATTATTTTAAGAAAATCAACAGCATTAACTTGCCAATTTTGACACATTTTTGTCATTTGGGCGTTTTTCACAGAATTTTCACAACAAAATAGTGCTAATAACAAAAAAGTGTGCCAGAGTTACCCCTGACACACTGATACTTTAAAAAACGAGGAATGCTGCGCAAACTCCTGAGAAGATATTTGCAAGAGCATGGATGCACCAGCTAGGAAGGATGGAGCCATCTGCTCTCTTCTCATTGATGTATCCCATAAGGAATCCGATAAGTCCTGTGAAGACTGTTATTATAGCAGCCTTAACTACTCCTGTGTAGTTAAAGAACATTCCACCATGTATTATACCGAAAACTATAGCCTGGAAGATGTTTGCTGATAAAAATCCACATTTACCTGATAATCTTTTGAGAATAAAGCCTCTGAAAAGGATTTCTTCTGGAAGAGATGTATTCAGGATAGCATATACCAGGATAGCTGGAAGAGCCTTAACTCCAAGACCAGCGAACTCTGAAGTTGCCATCTCCACACCCTTTAATGAATAAAGCATATAGGATGAAAGAACGAGAAATGGAACCAATGTTCCAATCATTGCCCAAATCAGATGATTTTCTTTAACATTTCCCGGCTTTTTAAGGCCTATAAATTCGAAGAAGCTACAGTTCTTTCTATGTTTGATCAGCCACCAAATAAATGGTACTAATGTAAAAACCAAGATTTCTACAACACTGTTAATAAGCTTTGAAATAAATAAAATCATGATACCCACCTCACATGTTTTATGATGAGGTAATGATATCAGTCCTACCTTTACTTAAGAATCAAAGAAGCTTAACTTAACCTTAATAAATCATTTATCAGTTAACTGTACTGGATGTTGCGGCCGAGGTACAGATAATCATGCACATCATAAGCGCAACTTCCTCTGCTATAACCATTGCTACTGTACTGCTGATTGTAGAAGAACTCCTGATAGCTCCAGCTTCATTATAGGAATCTCCAACCATCATAGCCGCAAAGAGAAGTCTCTGCTTATTATCCAGTGACCAGCTGCCGAAGCCCTTGATATTCTTCAGATATTCAGCAACCTCAACTGTCTCATCCACGATAACATTATTATCTACACCAAGATCGATAAGTGTTCCAAGAGAAGCAAATTCATTATATTCCTTGCCCCACTTAATCTTACGCTCAGTAAATGTTTGATAAAGCTGAACTACCTTATCGCACTTTTCTTTTATATCACCGTCTGTAAGTGCAAGTATCTCACCAAGTCCCTGATACTCATTAAGCCCAACATTTAATTTTATCTGCTTCTTCAGATAATTGAAGCACTCTTCCATCTCATCTATTATCTGGTCAACCGGCTTATCTGTAAGGGTAAGGAGTACCGCAAATGCAGAATCATCCGATGAAGTAAGGAATGGATGCTTCTTCTCCATCTTCTTAAAGAGCTCCTTATATCTATCCGCAAGCATATCTGCATCATAAAGTCTGTCAGCCTCGCAGATACTTATCGCTCCTTGAATAAGATATGGATTATCAAAGAAAGCTTTTTTATTAAGCTTCTCATAAACCATTTTAATATCTTTTAGAAACTGCTCCGGATCATCCTTGAGCGCCATCTTGCTGATAATAACAGCCTCGGAATAGCTCTGAAAACTGGAAAACACACCTGTATTCTTCTTAAGAATCTCTTTACACTTCTTCAGCTTCTCTATATCCACTTCTCTACTCGCCCCAGTGAATACAAGAGCTGCGGAGATATTCATCAGATTATATCCCCATTTAAACTCCTTCTCGAGCATCTCCCTGTTTCTGACAAGAAGATCAACCTTTGATTTGATACTTTCCCGCATGTTTTAACCTCCATGAATTTTATATACTTTGCAATTATTATAACATCCGAATATAAATTAATGTAGGATAAATCCTAGCTAAAGGATTTATCCTACTTATATAGGGATTCTTGTAAAGACGAGAATTCTTTATTCTAATATAATAACTCTGCCTATAAGTAACTCTAAACCGATGAGCATCTGTCGGTAGTACACTATACTCATGAACACATTTTAACATATCATCAGCGATTATGG
>CACZOE010000030.1 GCA_902782695.1 uncultured Lachnospiraceae bacterium
AGAAAAAATAGGATGAAAATAAGATGTCAAAAGGTGTTATTCTGTGGTATCATTAGTGCGGTATAATTAAAATTATAGGAGAATACTGCTATGATATATATAAAGGGTGGCCGTGTGGTTGATCCGGTTACGGGATATGACGGACCGGCTGATGTTGCGATAGTAGGAAATGTAATTGCAGGTGCGGGACCAGATCTGGATATAGAGGCTGTTAAAGCAAAGTATGATGTATCCGGTGCTGATGTGCAGGAAATAGATGCTGCCGGGCTGGTGGTGGCTCCGGGACTGGTGGATACACATGTTCATTTCCGTGATCCTGGATTTGAATATAAAGAGGATATCCTGTCTGGTGCAAAGGCTGCTGCAAGAGGAGGCTTCACTACTGTTGTCTGCATGGCGAATACAAAACCACCGGTAGATAATGTGAAAACACTGAGATACATTCAGGAGAAAGGCGAAACTACAGATATAAATGTACTTCAGGCAGCCACTGTGACTATGGGGATGGCTGGAAAAGAACTGGTGGATATGGATACTTTGGCTGAAGAGGGAGCGGCAGGCTTTACTGATGATGGCCTTCCTATCATGGATGAGGAAATACTTCTTAAGGCAATGGAAAAAGCTCGTGATCTGGACCTTCCTATAAGTCTTCATGAAGAAGATCCCCTCTTTATCAAACAGCCTGGAGTGAATATGGGTAAGGTATCCGAGGAGCTGGGGTATGGTGGTGCATCGAGAACAGCCGAGGATATAATGGTTGCCAGAGATACGGCTATAGCTCTTCATACCGGGGCAACCCTGTGTGTTCAGCATATCAGTTCAAAGAACAGTGTTGAATATATAAGGGCGGCGAAAAAACTGGGTGGTGACGTACATGCTGAAGCAACACCTCATCACTTCACCCTTACAGAAGAGGCAGTTCTGGAATACGGTACTAATGCAAGGATGAATCCACCGCTGAGAACAGAGGAAGACAGACTTGCCATAATAGAAGGTATCAAAGACGGAACTATAGATATGATCGTAACTGACCACGCTCCTCACAGCGAGGAAGAAAAGAACAGACCTATGGCACAGGCTCCAAGTGGGATAACAGGTCTTGAAACGTCTCTGGCTCTTGGAATCAAATCCCTGGTTCAGCCGGGACATATAACCCTTCTGAAACTTATGGAACTTATGAGCAGGAATCCTGCAGAACTTTACCGCATGATTCCAGGAAGCATACAGGAAGACAGCCCTGCAGACATCGTGATATTTGGTGAGAACGAAGAGTGGACAGTGGGGGACTATGCTTCAAAAGCTTCGAATAGTCCATTCACAGGCTGGAAGGTTCCCGGAAAGGTACATTTTACTATCTGTGGCGGTCGAATAGTTTACGAGGGTTAGTTGTTGAAATAATATGCAAATGCGAGTATAATAGTAATGTTTGTGTCAAATATAGATTATTAAACCGTAAAGGATGATATAAATATATGAAATTTATACATACGGCTGACGTTCACCTGCTGGCAAAACCTGATCAGGGAAAACCCTGGGCTGAGAGCAGAACAGGTGAAATCGAAGAAACATTTGATAGAATTCTAAGTGACTGCAATGAGAAGGATATAGACCTTCTGCTTATTGCAGGCAATCTTTTTGATCATTCTCCTTCAGTAGATGATCTTATCTCACTGGATGAAAAACTGTCATCTCTTGTGAAGACCAGGACAGTTATTCTTTCCGGTCCGGATGATTACATTTCACCAGGCAGCGAAAGCGCAGCATATAAGTTCACATCAAGAACAGTTATGCTTCCGCCTGATAGAACGACCAATGCATATCTTCGTGGCATTAATACCTGTGTAACAGGATACAGCTACGGCAAATCCGAATACAGAAGCAGAATAATTGAAGAGATAGAGCCGGGCAGAGAAGATGCTATCAACATCATGATAGCTTCCGGTGGTGATAAGAACCATATGCCTTTCAGAAAAGAGGTTGTTGCTGCAAAGGGCTATGATTATGTGGCTATGGGATATATCAGACGACCTGTACATATCCTCAGAAACAGAATGGCATATGCAGGAACTCCGGAACCTCTGGGACCAAAGGAAACAGGACGCCATGGATATGTTCTGGGTGAGATAAATGATGAAGGAACGAGCATCAGCTGGTGTCCGGTTGCAAAAAGAAACTATGTGGATATCAGTATCACCATGTCGCCGGAGCTTTCTCCTGAGGAGATAGTAGCAAATCTGGAGAACAAGATGATGAAGCTGGGAAATGAGAACATTTACAGCATCACACTGAGAGGCTTTTCAAAGGATAACACAAATCTCGACCTTTCAAGAATAAACAGCAGATTTAATGTTTATGAGTACCTGAATATGACAATATCCGATGAGGATCAGAAAATCCTTCAGGTTGAGAATGAGAATAATATGATGGGAAGCTTCATTAAAGAGGTAAATGGCAGCTATACTCTCGATGAGAGTATAAGAAGCAGAGATCTTAGATATGGAATGGAAGCACTGATTTTAGCAGGAGAAGAGAGATAAATGTATCTTACAAAACTTTTAGTAAGGGATTTTGGTAAATTTCATAATAAAAGTTTGGATCTTTCGACAGGTATCAATCTGGTGGTTGGTACGCCGGAAAGCGGCAAGTCCACCTTCAGAGATTTTCTTGTTGGTATGATATATGGAATACCGAGAAGAGAAGGTATCACGAAGGTCAGATCTAATTATGATTTGAGAAAACCTGAGAATTCAAACGGCTATTCAGGAACAGCATATATAAAAAATGATGAGAGTACGTATCTTATCGACAGAACGTTTCTGGCGGGAGCTAAGAAGGCTTCTGTTCTGGACGTTGTTTCGGGAAGAGAGGTAGCACTGAAATATACTGACACGCTGAGTGGAACTCTCTGTGAAACGGATAAGAATACATTTCTGGATACCAGATGTATCGCATTTTCTGAAGAAGAGGATACCGGCGAAAAGCTGAAGGAATATCTGACAAATATAACTCTGACCGGTACAGCCAATATCGATAAGGCAAAGGCTATCAAGTATCTGGAAAATGAGAAGAAGAGCCATATTCCGAGACCACTTATCAGAAGACTTGATGAGCTGGATGAGAAGATATCAGAATACGATGGAATAGATGAAGAGATAGAAGCTGTTGAGAACGAGCTGAAGACACTCAACGAAGAATTCGTTATGGAGGCTGAGCGTAGAAAGCGTGAAGCTAGAAAAATCGTTGAAAATGAAGACGGTAGTGTTTCTTATGAGGCTGATACTTCTTTAGAGGAAAAGATAGACAGACTCACCGAAAGAGAAAAGAAAATTGACTTCGGTGATGTAGCTGAAAAGGCTGAGGATAAGGAAAAGGTTAAAAAAGCTAAGGCTGACATACCATTTACCGACCGTATACCAGTAATCCTCGGAACAGGACTTCTGGTTATACTTATCATAGCTGCGATAGTTTATATGCTTCCATTTGAACCGATGATCAGAAAATTGTTTATCGGATTTACCGCACTCTTTGTATTTATTACAATTATGGACGGAATAAGAGAGAAAGATCTTCTGGCCAGAAGGAAGGCAGAAATGCCGGATGAAGAGGAATTCCAGAAGGTTCTGGATGAGCTTAAGGAAGAAGCGGAGCAGAAGGAAGAAACTGATTTTGATATTACCTTTGCAAAGGAATATCAGGAGAAGAAGGCTGAGTTAAAGCAGAAGGAGGCAGCTCTGCTCGACAGAAGAAATGAGAGAGCAAAGCTGAAATCAGAGTTCGATTCAGTATTCAAGAAGAAGAGTGAACTCGAGGAAGAGATTCAGGCTATAGATTTTGCTATCAGCAAGATCAATCAGTTGTCAGCTGGGTATAAGAAGGAATCCTTCCAGAATCTCCTGGGTTACATTTCTGAATATATAAATGTACTTACTCTCGGAGAGTTTACTTCAATCAATTTCGATGATAATGGAATGATACTGCTCATGTCACCTAGAGGAGCTGTTCCTATTTCAAGACTTACAGACGTAGATGCCGGTAAGATATTCCTTGCCATCAGACTTAGTATCGCCAAGCATCTGTCAAAAGAGAAGCTTCCACTTATAATTGATGGAACTTCAATGCTTGACAGTGCTTCAGAGATAAAAGCATTTGCAGATGTGTTAAAGTCTATGAAGGAAGAACAGATAATCATTCTTACTGATGACAGTGGCATGGCTTCCGTTTTCCAGAGCAAGGGAATGGAAATAAATGTGGTTTCATTATAGAAAGGATTAAACAATGGCATCAGGAGCTTCCTGTGATGAATGTGCATACTTCTACTATGATGATGAGATGGAAGAATATGTATGTGATGTAAATATGGATGAAGATGATTACGGTCGTCTGGTGTCTGAGCATTTTAAGGGCTGCCCTTATTTCAAGGATGGCGATGAGTATAAAGTAGTAAGACATCAGATGTGATTTAGTAGTGAATGAGTGCTTTATCATTTTGAAAAGGAAAGAAAAGATATGCAGAAATTTTATCTGGAAAATATAAAACTGAGGGTAACCATTAACCAGGAGGGCGCAGAGCTTGCCAGCATTTTTTCAAAAGAAAACGGAACTGAGTACCTTTGGAATGCTGATGAGAAATACTGGAGAAGACACGCTCCCGTTCTTTTTCCTATAGTAGGAAGTCTGAAGAATAGCTCCTTCAAGGTCGGTGATACTGTCTATGATATGTCACAGCACGGATTCGCAAGGGACCTTGATTTCAAAATGGTTAAGCAGCCAGATGGTAAAAATATACTGTTCAGACTTGAAAGTAATGAGGATACTTATAACAGATACCCTTACCGATTTGCACTTGAGATAAAGTACGAACTGGATGGTTGTAAGATAATCACAACCTGGAGAGTTATCAATACTGATAACAAGGATATCTATTTTCAGATAGGTGGTCATCCGGCTTTTATGTGTCCGCTTAAAAAGGGACAGAAGCAGGAGGATTATTTCCTGAATTTTGATACTGATAAGGATCTGAAATATTCACTTCTCAACTCAAACGGTCTGGTTGAGTCAGAGGATAATGTATTAAAGAATGATGGTGGTCTGGTAAAAATCGAAGAACATATGTTTGACAAGGATGCACTCATAATTGAAGGCAGTCAGGCATCAAAGGTTACTCTTTGCAGACCGGACGGAATGTCATACCTTTCTGTAATGTTTGATGCACCTCTTTTTGGCCTCTGGTCACCGGCTGGAAAAAAGGCTCCTTTTGTCTGTATCGAGCCATGGTATGGAAGAGCTGATAAAGCAGATTTTGACGGTAAAATAGAGGACAGAGAATACATTAATATGCTGAAGCCGGAAGAGATTTTTGAGGCTTCATATACTATTGAAATTGACGAATAAAGAGGAACTTTCTATTTAGTTAACATAAGGGAAAAATTTTAAGAAAATGTTTCGAAAATGTTTCGAAATAGGGAATAAGTCCTTGACAAATAGAGTATAAAAAGTATAATTAAATGGAGCGTTTTAGTTCGATTCTGGGGGCTAAGATGGCGAAAACAATTAAGTATTATTTAGGAGGATTTCCAAATGAACAAGACAGAACTTGTAGCAGCAATAGCTGAGAAAACAGAGCTTTCAAAGGCTCAGTCAGAAAAGGCATTAAAAGCATTCCTTGAGACAGTTGAAGAGGCTCTTAAGGATGGAGATAAGGTACAGCTCGTAGGCTTCGGTACATTTGAAGTTTCAGAGAGACCTGCAAGAACAGGACACAACCCAAGAACAGGTAAGTCAATCAAGATTAAGGCTTGTAAGGCTCCTAAGTTCAAGGCTGGTAAGGCTCTTAAGGACGCTCTCAACTAATAAGAGATTAGTAAGTAATGTAACTGCCACGAAACAAAAAGTCGTGGCAGTTATTTATTTTTCACATACTTAAGTGAGAAAAAATAATGTAACAGGTAAGTAAAAAATGTACTTACTTCAGTAATTTATTTTGGAGATAGAAAATGAGACTTGATAAATATCTAAAGGTTTCACGTCTGATAAAAAGAAGAACCATAGCAAATGAGGCTTGTGACGCCGGACGTGTTACAGTAAATGGGAAAACAGCCAGAGCATCATATGATGTCAAGGTGGGAGATGAGATAGAAATCGCTTTCGGTAACAAAACTCTTAAAGCAAGAGTACTTAAGGTTGCTGAAACAGTAAAAAAAGATGATGCAGGAGATCTGTTTGAGTTAATATAGCTTGTAAAAGCTATAGTTTTAGCTAGTTTTTTTGATTTTTAGCCATCAAAAGCACTTGATAATTATGTAAACTTGTATTATAATCATCATGTGTCTCTTTTTTTTGTTGACACAATTTGATTAATTGAGGGTACAGACTGATGCAGAGAGTTAGAAGAAAATCGAATAGACAGTCGAGAATGGTTCTATTACTCGTATTTGCAGTTGTTGTGATTGTAATCGTGGCATGTGGGGCAAGAAGCATATCGCTTAACCATCAGGCTAAGGAGCTTGCCATTACAGAGAGCCAGCTGGAGTCTGAGCTGAAGAGCGAGCAGATCAGAACAGAGAATCTCGAGAGTCGAGAGAAATATATGAAGACGAAAAAGTATATAGAGGATGAGGCGAAGAACAAATTAGGACTAGTCAATAAGGATGAATACCTCATTAAACCGAAAGATAAGGACGATTAGATAACAGTTGACGCCGGTAGGCAGTTGACTGTTTTCTTTTTAAGCTTTTGTTTTATGGAAGCAGGTGACAAAAAATGAGTGGTTTCGATAAGGATGTATTTAATTATATAGAAGAAAACTCCATGCTTTCTCCGGGGGATGGCGTTATCATAGGTGTTTCCGGTGGAGCTGATTCAGTCTGTCTTCTTCGTCTGCTGATAGAATACAGGGACAAGCTGGCTGATAAGTGTAGCTGCCAAAGAAATGAAGCGCTCTGTATCCGTGTTATCCATATAAATCATATGATCAGAGGAAAAGAAGCTGACAGAGACCAGAGCTTTGTAGAAGAAATCTGTAGAAATATGGATATCGAGTATACAGTGCATAGTAAGGATATACCGGCTATGGCAAAGGAAACCGGACTCACTGAAGAAGAAGCCGGAAGACAGTTCCGATATGAATGTTTTGAGGATGAGGCCTGGAAGCTGGAGCAGGAGCTGCATCATATCTATGAATTTACATCAGGTAAAAACAGACCTGATTTTCTGCAGAAGAAAGCTCATTTTGTAAGGATTGCTGTAGCACACAACAAAAACGATCTGGCGGAAACCGTTATCTACAATATGGTAAGAGGAAGCTCCCTTACAGGTCTCGCAGGAATAAAACCAGTCAGGGGAAGAATCATCAGACCACTTCTGGATTCATCCAGAGTAGACATCGAAGGCTATCTGGCAGAGATAGGACAGGATTATGTGACGGATTCGACAAATTTGGTAGATGAGTATACCAGGAATAAGATAAGACTTTCCATCATGCCCGTCCTTAATGAGATAAATGAAGGTGCTGTGGATCACATAGTTGAAATCGCCGGGGATCTGTCCAGGCTTGCCAGGGATACGGAGTCAGAGATAAATGAGCTGCTTAATAGCGCGGATTACATTTCCCGTAAAAAAAATGTCCGTATGGAAACTGTTAAGAAGTGGGGAGATGAAGGAAGAGAGATAGAAAAAGAAGTATGCGACAGCATCAGTATCCCAATAGACAGATTAAAAGAAATGAGGAGTTTTGCAGCCGGAGAGGTAATACTTATAAGTATGGAGAATGTGTGTGGAAGGCGTAAGGACATTACTAGAAAACACATTAACAGCATATTTGCTCTGACTGAAAAGGATACTGGAAAACATGTAGATCTTCCATATGATATGTATGCTGAGAAAAACTATGACAGTATAATTATCAGAAGAAACAGCTTTAAGCAGGAAGATTTGATGGATGTTAATGACGTCACCCTGAAAGGACGTATCGAAATAAGCAGATTTCCTTATAGTGAAGGAACTGATATCTCCAAAAAAGAATATACGAAAATGATAGATTGTGATAAAATAAAGTCTGTTCCTGTACTCAGAACTATGAATAAGGATGATTATATAGTGGTTAATAGTGAGGGAGGAACAAAAAAACTATCCAGATTTTTATCTGCTCAGAAGATTGAAAAGAATCTTCGAGACAGCATTCCTGTGGTAGCAGATGGAGATGAGATCATCTGGGTGGTTGGATACAGACTTAGTGAGCGATATAAGGTTACACCAGATACAAAGACTGTAATGCGTATGGACTACATCTCAAGTGAAAATGATCCTTCGAGTTAAAACTTGCAGGATAAGAATAAATGAGTAAGGGGAGTAAGTATGGACGATAAAATAGGTGTTCTTATTTCAGAAGAAGAAGTTGATAACAGAATCAGGGAGATGGCAGTTGCTCTTAGCAAAAAATATAGGGGTGGCTCAGTTCATCTTATAGGAATACTGAAGGGAAGCATTATGTTTCTTGCCACATTATCCAAGTATATGACTGTTCCGGTTACTATGGATTTTATAGCGGTGTCCAGTTATGGAAGTGGTACAGTTTCCTCAGGCGAGATAAAAATGAAAAAGGACCTGGATCAGGACATAGAAGGCAGAGATGTTGTAATTGTCGAAGATATACTTGATTCCGGACGTACACTGAGTCATGTGGTTGAATATATGAAAACAAAGAATCCACAGTCACTGAAGGTTGTAACGCTTCTGGATAAACCAGACAGAAGAGAATTTGAGGTTGAACTGGAGATGACAGGATTCCAGATACCTGACAGATTTGTAGTCGGTTATGGACTTGACTATGCTGAGAAATACAGAAATCTGCCATATATAGGTGTTTTAGATTAGGCGGAGGAAAACAAAGTTGGAAAAGAAACCAAAGGGTGCAGGAGGCCTACTTTTAGGATATCTGATAATAGCTGCACTTATTCTTGGTCTGTATATGCTGTGGGCCAGACCGGCAGATATAGATACAAATTATAATGACAAAAAACTGGCACAGGATTTAAAAGAAGAACAGGTTCAGTCTGTGGAAATCTATCAGAATTCTGAAGTACCTACAGGAACAATAAGGGTAGTAAAAACTAAGGGAAGAATCACTTACTACACAAATGATGTTTCTGAAACAAGATCAGTTCTTGAAGCAGACGGAAAGGTAAAATATAAATTATACGATGTAACGAGACCAGGTATTCTGGAAAAGCTGGCTCCATATATATTTGCCGGAGTACTCTTTGCCGTCTATATGATGATAATGAGTTCTCAGATATCCGGTGCGTCCGGTGTGGGAGGCAGTGGTGGTTTGGCTAATTTCGGAAAGAGTCGCGCCAGAAAAGAGGAAGATACCAGAATTCGTTTTGATGATGTTGCAGGCCTCGATGAAGAAAAGCAGGAACTTACGGAGATAGTAGATTTCCTTAAAGATCCTGGAAAATATACCTCAATGGGTGCCAGAATTCCAAAGGGAATAATTCTGGAGGGACCTCCGGGAACAGGTAAAACCCTTCTTGCAAAGGCTGTATCAGGAGAGGCTGATGTTCCATTTTTCTCTATATCCGGTTCAGACTTCGTTGAGATGTTTGTCGGTGTAGGTGCTGCAAGAGTAAGAGATATGTTTGCTGATGCAAAGAAGAATCTTCCTTGTATCGTATTTATTGATGAGATAGATGCTGTAGCTCGTCAGCGTGGTTCCGGCCTGGGTGGTGGACACGATGAGAGAGAACAGACACTCAATCAGCTGCTTGTTGAGATGGATGGTTTTGGTGAGAATGAAGGAATCATCATCATGGCAGCAACCAACAGAGTAGATATACTGGATCCTGCGATTCTGAGACCAGGCAGATTTGACAGAAGAGTACGTGTAGGACGTCCGGACGTAAAGGGTCGAGAAGAGATACTTAAAGTTCATGTAAAGAATAAGCCTCTGGGAGATGATGTAAATCTGGAAGAGATTGCCAGAACAACATCAGGTTTCTCAGGTGCTGATCTGGAAAATCTGGTAAACGAAGCAGCTATAAAGGCAGCTAAGGAAAGCAGAAGTTATATAACAAAAGCTGATATAGACGATTCGTTTGTAAAACTTGGAATAGGAACTGAGAAGAAGTCTAAAGTGGTATCTGAAAAAGATAGAAAAATCACAGCATATCATGAATCTGGTCACGCCATTCTTGCACAGGTTCTCAGTGAAACAGAATCGGTATATACCGTTTCCATCATTCCAAACGGTTCAGGTGCAGGTGGATATACTATGCAGCTGCCTGACAAGGATGACATGTTCTGGACCAAAAAGAGAATGCTTCAGCAGATAGAGGTTACAATGGGTGGCCGAATAGCTGAGCAGCTGATTTTTGATGATATAACTACCGGAGCTTCAGCAGATATAGCTCAGGCAACTTCTATAGCGCGAAGTATGATACTCAAATACGGTTTCTCTGAGAAGATGGGCTTCATCAACTATGAGCCGGGAGAAAGCGAAGAAGTATTCATTGGTCGTGAGATAGGACATCAGCGTCCATACAGTGAGGAAGTTGCAGCAGAACTGGATGTAGAAGTAAAGAATATAATTGATAACTGCTATGCAGAAGCTACGCAGATTATCAAGGATAACATGGACATACTTCATGCATCAGCAAAACTTCTTCTTGAAAAAGAAAAAATAACTGGTGATGAATTTGCAGCTCTGTTTAAAAATGACAAAACCACTAGTGAGCAGACAGAACAGGGTTCAGATGAATAGGTAATAATGCACAATAGAGAGGGTTCAGTAACAAACATTTTTACAAAATGTAGTGTCTGCCTTGTAAACTATTGTTAAAAGTTACAAAAAAAAATATTAAACAAATTTATTTTTTGTGAACACTTTTTAAGCTTTATGAGTATAATAATACTTGTAACCCCCCAATACATTATATAGTTTTTTGCTACACCCCATAAGTAACAAAATACCTTCTCCAAAA
>CACZOE010000031.1 GCA_902782695.1 uncultured Lachnospiraceae bacterium
GAGGATAAAAATGAAACAAATGCTATCGCCCAACATGTTTATATCGTTTGCGAGTAGCTTGCCAATCGTTCACGATTGTAAAGTGGATTCTGACAAAGTGGCAACATTGAAGATCAGAAACGATGAAGAAATAAAAATACAACTTGTTATTTCCGCTGATGGATATCCAAAACAGATTAAGGAAGCTATTTCAAGAATGGATTCCGATATGTATTGTGTTATTTTGGCGCCATATATTACGGATCAGACAGCCGAATTGTGTAAAAATGCGGATGTTGGATTCCTGGATCTTGCAGGAAATTGTTACATAGCATATGAATCATTATATGTGGAGATAAAAGGTAACAAAAATGAAAACAAGCCGGGTAGAGGAGCGAAGTCGATATATGAACGTTCCTCGGTTGTATCTTCCGTTATTTTGCGTATGCTACTTGAAAACTCTGGAAGAAAATGGAAACTGAAGGAGTTGGCGGAAGCTGCCGGATGCAGTATAGGTCAGGTATCGAAAGTAAAGGATTTTCTGGTCAAGCAGGTATATGTTGAGCAGACCAGTGATGGTATTTCCGTCATAGATCCTAAAGCTATAATGCATGACTGGGCAAAAGTATATGCTGATAGTGATGAGGAAAGAATACAATGCTATTCGTTGTCTGAAATAACGGATATAGAGGCAAAGATTTCAAAAATGAAAGACGAGAAGGGAATAGATTGCTTCCTTACAGGATTTTCCGGAGGAGTCAGATATCAGCCTGTTGTCAGGTATCAAAAGGTGCATGCTTTGATTGGGGCCAATGATCTGGAAGAAGCTATAGATTTTCTAGGATTGAAAAAGGTAGATTCAGGTGCTAACGTTATATTCCTTGTAAAATATAATGATTGTGTGAGTCTGAATTCACGAATGATAAAAGGCAGTCCTGTGGCATCCCCGGTACAGGTATTCCTTGATTGTATGAGCCTTAAGGGGCGGGGAGAAGAAATAGCAGAAGCAATACTCAACAAGGAGATATGTAAATGATACACGATGAGGAATTAAGGAGCAGCATGGATTATTCTGAGGGACAGAAGAAGGCTGCGCACAGAGTATTGATTGAACTAGTGAATCTATTTAATGAATACCGCGATGATATACGTATAGTTGGAGGATGGGTTCCGGATTTAATGTTCCCAGAGCAGGATCATGTGGGAAGTGTGGACGTCGATGTACTGATCAACCATCTGACATTAACAGATACCGGATATCAGACAATGTCAAAAATCCTTTTAAAAAATGGATATACAGAGCATCCGGAGAAATATTTCTCATTTGTAAAATCTGTTGAGATTGATGGAGTAAATTATGACGTTGATGTTGACATTTTGGCAGGAATCTATGGTGGTACTACATCCAAGAAAAGAAGTCAGCATGTTCAGGGGATTAAGGCCCTGAAAGCTACAGGAGGTAATTTCGCCTTTGAGTTCCCGCCACAGCAAGTCAGGATTGAAGCTGAAAGAGTTGATGGTGCCATAGATTCAGCCGTAATAAATGTAGTTGCTGTTGTCCCATATATTATTATGAAAACTGCAGCTATGGGAAGAGGAAAAGCAAAAGACGCATATGATATATATTTTGTTATAAAACATTATTCCGGTGGAGTGGAGTCTTTAGCTAACGAATTTAAGGCAGTCAGAGATAAACCGATAATAAAGGAGATGAAGGAAAAACTATCGGACAAATTTGCATCAGAGAATCATGCGGGCCCTAAAGATGTATCTGACTTTATGGATCTGGCGGATGATGAAGAAATAGCCCTTATAAAGAGAGATGCATATGAACAGGTACAGGCACTTATAGAAAAACTCTAGATGTTCCTGAAGAAGAGTGGAAAGGGAGGAATTCCTGGGGCGATGACAGCCACGATACGCTGTTATATTTTGGGAATACTCTGCGGGAAGAAACTTGCTTCCCTTATAAAGTTTTAATCGTTTATACCAGATGTTAAAAAATATATTGTTTTAGCGCCTAAGGGCGGCTATGAGATTTTAAGAGTCTTGTAGCCGCCTTTTTTATTTGCGAAAAGGAGGAAGAAAATGCGGTA
>CACZOE010000032.1 GCA_902782695.1 uncultured Lachnospiraceae bacterium
ATCCGGATCCGGACTATAGGGATATAACCAGCAGACCGGACGGCGTAATCCTCGCCTATCCGGTTATAACCAGCGGTGAGTATACACATATCTATTCTATCCAGACTCTTCTAGGAAACGAAGCCGCTGCTGATGAACTGGAGTACTTCTCTATAGAGAAAAATGTAACAGAAGATACTCCGCCATGTTTTATCTGGCAGACTCTTACTGATGACCTGGTGCCGGTTGAAAACAGTTATCTGATGGCGGATGCACTGAGACAAAAGAAGGTGCCTTATGCTCATTATGTGTTCCCATCAGGCTTCCATGGACTGAGTATTCCAAATGAGGAATTCTTCAGTGGTAATACTGGTGGAACCTATACCTTCGATCAGCTGGAAAGGGCTGTTAAAGCAGTGAAGCTGGGTAAGGGTGTAAATGTATCAGAAAGAAGGAAGAAGGAGCTGGAGGATCAGTTCCCGGATATTAATCCTGATGGAGTAATTCCTTCGAAAGAATCAACTGATACATCTGGTGAAAGCGATACAAAGGAATCAACTGATACAACAGATACAACAGATACAAATGATACATTTGTACCTGTTATAGATAAGACCTGGAGCGAGGATGTAGGACTTTGGACTGAGCTTGCCAGGGTATGGATGAACAGATTATAAAATACCTATTAGTGGAGGAAAAAATGAAAAAGAGTTTAAAGGGATTTATAAGCATTGTGCTTGCATCTGCCATGCTGGCAGGTTTAAGCGGATGCGGAAATGCTAAGACTGATGAAGGGGTAAATACAGAGACGGGTGCCACTGAGGAAACAGCAACCCAGGGTACAGCTACAGCTGAGATAGTTCCTGAGCTGGAAGGAAACCTTATAAAAAATGGTTTCTTTAATGATGATGATGTATCGGACTGGTCTATCGAATGTGGAGCTTCTAAAATATCTGTATGCGATGATGCTTCCATGTCACCGGAGAGTTATCCTAAGTATGCGGTGATAGATAGAGACGCTTCAACTGCTTCACCATATGACTGCTTTGCCCAGGATGTAACGGCATCTCTGGAGAGTGGTGTTACCTATGATTATGAGTTTTATGCAATGCTTTCTGATGATTATGCTGATGCACCTGCTGATCAGAGAGTGGTTGATTTTGCGCCTTATATCACCGTAGGAGGACAGACCACTTATCTCGGCTCTTATTCCTCTGAGATAACAGGAAATCCAAGTGAAACACTTGAAGCAGGCAAATGGACAAAATTTGCTGGTACATTTACTCCGATGTTTGATGGAGAGGCTGAGAAGGCTGTTATTCGTATCATTGAACAGGGAACTGATTATGGAAATGGCGTATGCGTAAAAGGAGATTATTACGTGGCAGGAGTTAAACTAGTAGCCCAGGGAGGCGGAGCAGCAAAGGAAAATGCTATGGGAGTAGAGGAAGATATTCCGGATCTCAGAAGTGTGGTTGCTTCAGCGGATGGACTTGGAGAAGATGCTATCTGCGGAACTTGTCTCGGTAGTGTTGGTGTAAATGATTCAAACCTCATGAAACTGGTTGAGAAACATTTCAATGCAGTTACTCTTGAAAATGAACTGAAGATGGACGCTATGTTCGGATATAATAATGACGCACCTGCTGCAGGAAGCATTCATGAAGAGGAGATAGGTGGAGAGACCATCGAGGTTCCTACACTGGATAATTCAAGAGCAGATGCAATCCTGGATAAAATAGTTGAGTGGAATGATGCAAATCCTGATAAGCAGATAAGAGTAAGAGGTCATGTTCTGGTATGGCATTCTCAGGCTCCTGAGTGGTTCTTCCATGAAGGCTATGATAAGAAGAATGATTACGTTTCAAAGGATGTGATGAATAAGAGACTGGAGTGGTATATCAAGTCAGTGCTTGAGTACTATACCGGTGATGATAGTAAATACAAGGGCCTGTTCTATGGATGGGATGTAGTAAATGAAGCAATCAGCGACAGCACTTCAACCTATAGAACAGATGAGGAGCCGGGAAATGATCAGCTGTCTGATTCAACTCACGGAAGCAAGTCCAGCTGGTGGAAGGTATATGGTTCAAACGAATTTATAATCAATGCATTTAAATATGCAAATACCTATGCTCCTGCTGATCTCGAACTTTATTATAATGATTATAACGAATGTGATTCAAATAAGTGTAAGGGTATAGTTCAGCTGCTTTCAGATGTTAAAGGGGCTGAGGGAACCCGTATCGATGGCTTTGGTATGCAGGGACATTATACAGTAAGTGCTCCTTCTGTTGACCAGATAGAGGCAGCAGTAAGAGCTTACTCCGAAGTGGTTGATAAGGTAATGCTTACTGAGCTGGATGTAAAGGTCAGTGCACTCTTTGACGGAACTGAGATGGGACTTCCGGATGAATATGCACGTCAGGCAGCATATTACAGCTCCATATATGAGTTATTGAAGTCGCTTAACAGCGAAGAAGGAATAACGGTTTCCGGAATCACCATCTGGGGTGTTATAGATACTTATTCCTGGCTTCAGCAGCAGAGTAATGTAGGTGGTGGAGCAACGGGAACCATCCTTCAGTGTCCACTGCTCTTTGATGGAAAATATAAGGCAAAGCCTGCATTCTATGCATTTGTGGATCCTTCATCTGTAGATCCATCAGTGCTTATAGTTGAGAGACCTACCATTCAGATAAAGAAGGGTACAGTAGCGGTTGGAGATAGTGTTGATCCTGCCTGGGATGATGTTGAAGAAGTGCCTCTGGATATCAAGGTTCAGGGGGCAGAGGCCGAGGGAACAGCAAAGCTTCTCTGGGATGAGGAAAACCTCTATGTGCTTATGACAGTAAAGGATAATGTTCTGAATGATGACAGTGAGGATGATTATCAGCAGGATTCCATCGAGGTATTTATAGATGAGACAAATTCCAGAGCCGGTGGTTATGATGCCGGTGACAAGCAGTACCGTGTAAGCTTTAACAATAAGCAGAGCTTCAATGGGGAGAAATGTCTGGAAGAATATATAAAATCATCTGCAGTAACTACTGACGATGGTTATATCGTTACAGCAGCTATCAAGTGGAGTGAGATAACTCCGGAAGCCGGAACTATGATAGGACTCGAACTTCAGCTGAATGATGCCGGAAGTGATGGCACCAGAAAAGGTACAAAGAGCTGGGCTGACGATACAGGAACATGCTACATGAACCCTGCAATGTTTGGTCACGCAGAACTTATAGACTAAGAGTTTTAAGAAATGAATGAACCTGATCCGGGATGAACAGTCGTTCTGGTTCAGGTTCATGTTTAAATGGAGTAAATTATGATTCAGGGAAAAAATCCGATACTGGGAATGGACTATCCCGATCCTGATGTGATCAGGGTTGACGATACATATTATATGGTCACCACTACTATGCATTTCTTTCCGGGATGCGAAATCCTCAGGTCATACGACCTCATTAACTGGGAACATCTGACCTATGTATATGACAGGCTGGATAGCACAGAGGGACAGACTCTGACCGGTGATAAAAATGTTTTTGGAAAGGGTATGTGGGCTGCAAGTCTGAGATTTCATAAGGGACTCTTCTATATAGTATTTGTTGCTAATGATACCCATAAGACCTACCTCTACAGGTCAGAAGCTATAGAGGGACCATGGAGGAAG
The DNA here is from genome assembly GCA_902782695.1 of uncultured Lachnospiraceae bacterium. Classification (GTDB taxonomy): domain Bacteria; phylum Bacillota; class Clostridia; order Lachnospirales; family Lachnospiraceae; genus Eubacterium_Q. The sequence goes on from CACZOE010000032.1 coordinate 3,656, forward strand.
AGTGAGATAGAAGGCTTCTATCATGACGCATCCCTCCTGTTTGATTCTGACGGGGATTCTGACGGGGGTGCTGAGTCCGGGTCTGAGAGGGTATTCATAGTTTATGGGAACACTGACATTTATCTGACTGAATTAAGACCTGATCTGACCGGCCCTCTCGAAGGAGGACTTCACAGGCTGATTGTCAGTGATAAGGGAAATCCCATGCTTGGCTATGAAGGGTCACACCTATATAAAAT
>CACZOE010000033.1 GCA_902782695.1 uncultured Lachnospiraceae bacterium
CGGAGAAGAGTCAGGACTTCTGGAGTTCTGTCACAATCCATTCTCTATGCCGATAGGTGGTAAGGAAATCCTTGAAAAAGCAAAGGCTGGAGAAGTTGATCCACTTAGTATAATGGCAGACCAGTACGATCTGGTATGTAATGGTATAGAGCTTTCATCAGGAGCAGTCAGAAATCATGACCCTGAGGTAATGGTAAGTGCCTTTGAAATGGTACGACTTGGAGAGGATGAAGTTAAGGCTAAGTTCCCTGCCATGTATAATGCATTCTCCTATGGTGCACCTCCACATGCAGGTATTGCACCTGGAGTAGACAGAATGATAATGCTCCTTGCTGGAGAGGACTCCATTCGTGAGATAATAGCATTCCCTATGAACAAAAATGCACAGGATATCATGATGGATGCACCTTCTACTGTAGATCAGAGCCAGCTGGATGAACTGAACATTATGATTAAAAATGTTGAAGATAACGAGTAATAAGAGTTGATATAGCGTATGAATATACCGATTATAATTATCATGGCCTTTGCCGGTCTTATAACTTATCCTTTTCTGAATGTCGTAATCCGCAGGCTTATTGCCAAGGTCAGAAGTCGTGAAGACTATGACGAGGATGTGGATGGCGTCATGACAAAGGAAGAAAAGAAGGCGGCAGAGGAAGCCAAGGTTATTGAAGCTGGAAAACTGAAAATTGGCCTCAAGGATGTGTTTGAAGAAGATAAGAAAAAGTTCGGTGTGGTAACGGTACTTGGTCTCATTCTGGGTGGACTTGCCGGTTACAGGTTCGGACTCAGTATCGATCTCATCATATACTTCCTGTTCTTCATGCTGATCACGATTATAGCATTTGTAGATATGGCTACCATGGAGATACCACCTGAGCTTAACTGGTGTATCCTGGGACTTGCTATAGTATCCACCATACTTACATTTATGGGAAAGTCGGAAATAACCATTCTTCAGAGGATTATAGGATTTTTCTGTATAAGTGGATTTATGCTGATAGTCACCCTTATAGTAAAAGGGGCTTTTGGTGGCGGAGATATGAAGCTTATGGCAGCGGCAGGACTTTTGATGGGCTGGAAGGGGATACTTACAGCTTTTATCTTCGGACTGTTCTTGGGAGCGGCTATCGGTATAGTGCTTCTGGCCAGAAGAAAGAAGGGTGGAAAGGAGCATATGCCTTTCGGACCATCCCTTTGTATAGGACTTGTTATGTCAGCAGTATTCGGAAGTCAGCTGATAGACTGGTATATAAACATAATCAAACTATCAATGCCTAATACATTTGGCAGTTGATGAACTTCTGTTCTTGAGGCTGGAGAAATGAATGGCATGAATCAGAAAATAAAGAAATAAAAAGGACCCGAGGCAGTTCAAATTGCCTCGGGTTTTTCATTTCGTTAAACTATTTCAAGTATTGTATTTACCATCAGGTCGTTCTGTTTTGGATTCATGAAGCACAGTCTGATGTACTTGTTGGATAAACCTCTGATATCGTCACATTTCCTGATAATGATTCCTCTCTGGGAAGCATGTGCTGCCACATCAGCGGATGTGATGTCGTCCTTCAGAAGTTTTACCAGCATGAAGTTGGCATCCGGTTTAAACAGATGTATGGAGCGGCTGGTGGACATTGCCAGATAAACCAGTGAACGTTCAGTATGAATAGTAGAGACAGACTGGGTTATATACTCCTCATCATTAAACATGTCCGTGATGGCTATGGCTGTCAGGGAAGCAATGTTATTCTTGGTAGTTGACCTATCTATCTCAGCTTTAAGTTCCTTATTGTTTACTATGGCATATGCAAATCTGAGTCCGGGAACAGCAAAGAACTTGGAAACGCTTCTGAGAACTGCGATGTTTTTATGTTCTTTAACAAGAGGAACAGCTGTAAGCTTCTTATAGTTCTCTGTGAATTCGATATACATTTCATCAATCAGAAGGAAGATATCCTTTTCACTGCAGGCCTCAGCCAGTTTCTTTATGTCAGCCAGCTCGATTTTTTTGGATGTAGGGTTGTTTGGATTTGCTACAATAAGCATATCCATATCATCCCTTAAAGACTGGATGAGAGCATCAATATCCAGAACATATTCGTCTTCTTCATTCAGTTCAAAATATTCGATTTCTGATTTATAGTCAGTCAGAACCTTTTCATACTCCGTTGGTCCGGGAACGATGAGCAGAGTCTTCTTTGGACGAAGCAGTGATGTAAATATCTTTAGAAGATCTGAGGAACCATTTCCCATGACAACATTTTCAAGGGGTGCATCAGCGTATGCTGCTACAGCGTTTTTCAGTTTTGTATAGTATATATCGGGATATTTTGAGATAGTATCTATATTGTTCTTGATGGCATTTCTTACAGAATCGGGAATGCCTCTTGGATTTAGATTTGCATTGTAAAGAACAGTTGCATATTGTTCTATTCTGAGTGGTGCATTGTTCATGATATTTTTCCTTTAAAAATAATACTTTATTTGTTATAATAAGTTGATTTACTTTCGAGTTTTATAAACAACCATTTATATTGTACAACAGTTAGATACCTTGTTTCAAGGGATTTTTAGATGGAGTAGTGGGATGAAGGCAATAGTAGAACAATATGCTAAAGGTCAGTTTATTATTGACCGGCCAGAGATAAGAATATCCGAAACCAGCTTCAGAATAAGTATAGAAGCAGGTACAGTCTATGAGGGGACATTTACCATAGAAAGCCTCAATGATTTTCCGATAAAGGGAATGGTTTATGACAGCAGATATCTGCTGAGATTTGAGGACCATAATTTCATAAGCAGGGATTATACGGTTAAGTATTCGCTTGATGCCACCTGTCTTGAGGCAGGACAGAATTTTAAGGGACATATAAATGTAATTACTGACGGCGGTGAATGGAGACTTCCGTATGATATAAGTATAGTTCAGCCATGCGTTAAGCATCACGATGAGAAGATAGATGATCTCTTCAAATTCGCATCTCTCGCTGAGAGAAACTGGAATGATGCTGCAAGGCTTTTTGTTCGTGATGATTTCAGACGTACATTTATTGAGAGAGAAACCATTATCAAAAAGATATATGAGAGCCTTCTGGACAGCCGTTCAGTCAATCAGGCCATGGAAGAATTCCTGGTTCTTGTTTCTAAGAAGAGAACAGTTACTCTTTCAGTATCTAAGGCTAAACTTGATATAGTCATGCCTCGTGAAACTGAGAGCATCACTGTAGATATTCAGAAGAATACCTGGGGCTATACCTATTCCGAAATCCGTTCAGACTCTGAGTTCATTATCCCGTCCAAGAAGACTATTTCTGCCAAGGATTTTACGGGGAATGTATGTTCACTCAAGGTCTATGTATCTCCTGAACATGTACCTGATGGTGAGAATACAGGAAAAATCATTATAGAGAATATCTATCAGCATATAGAGGTGGAAATCCATCTACAGAAGCCTGCCCAGGCCAGATCCAATCACGAGAGCAGAGCTAAGATCCAGACCTATAAGAAGTGTAAGTCTGACATTACCAGATCTTATCTCGACTTCAGAATGGATAAAATAACTCTTGATGAATTTATAAAGAACAACCTGCGTGCGCTTAAGAAACTGAATGAGCTGGAGCCTGAGGATGATATGTATCGTCTCGGAATCATTCACATGAATATCCTTGCAGGTGAGTATACCAAGGTTGAGCAGGAGTTCCTTCGTATAGAGGCTGATGTAGATAAGGAAAGCATGGGAAGCCAGGAGCTTTGCTATTATAACTATCTGAAAGCCATGATGGAGAAGGATGACGAGATAACCAGGAAGACTGCAAATATCGTCAGACGCAATTACCGGACAGAAGACTCAAAGATGTTCTACTTCTGGCTGCTTCTGTTTGTTGATGAGAACCTTAATGATGATAAGTCAGCTCTATATAGAGAGCTGGTTCAGATGTATAACGAGGGTGAGAACAGCCCTATCATATATTTCGAACTTTGTAACCTGCTGAACAGCAACCCTATGATGCTGAAAAAGCTTACTGATTATGAGATAACCACTATCAAGTGGGGACTTCGTAACAAATTTATCTCTGACGATGTTCTTCTCGAATTTGTCAAGCTGGCAGGAAAGAACAAGGATTTTGATAAGAGAATATTTGATGTCCTGAGGGAAATCTACGACAAAAATGAGACAGAGCTCAGGATTGAAAGAAGAAGACTGGCTGAGGAGAGAGGCCTAGACGAGAATGTTCTATATGACATACCTCTCAGAGAATCAAATGAGCAGGCAAAGATTTCAGCTATCCATGATTATGATGATGATTCTCTGGAAGATCTTTCTTTTGATTTCGGAAACAAATCCGATTCACAGCTGGGTGGTTTCGAGGATGAGATCAGTATAAATGACGAAGAAGATGAAGAATCTGAAGAGTCTGCCTTCAAAAATAAAGAGATATCAGAACTCATCAAGGATGCTGACAAAGAAGAGATGATCGAGGATATCGATGGCAAGATTCAGGAGCTGGATGATTCGACGGATTCCCGTTATGATGCAGCCGTAAGAGCTGATGCCACAGAAAAGCTGACCAGAAAAGAAAGTGAGAACATGGAGGTTCTTTCGAGTATCTGTTCCATGCTCATTTCAGCAAATATGCTGGATAACAAATACCATAGATTTTATAAGGCTGCTGTACTTAAGAGTCTGAAGTTTATAGGTCTTAATGAATGTTACATAAGAAGTATGAATCGTTCCAGATATGATCTGATTCCTACAGCTGTTCTTATGTATCTGAATTACAAAAATACACTTACTGAGGATGAACAGGCTTATCTCTATGCAAATGTCATCTTCAATAAGTCTGAGCATATGAAGATTTACCATGAGTATGCTCCTACAATGGAAGACTTCATGGAAAACATGATCGTCAAAGGAAAGGTAAATGATGACCTTACAGTTATCTATGACGAGTTCCTGGAGCCTGAAAATGTAAGCAGCGTTTACGCGGGCAAACTGATCAATATCATTTTCCGCCGTAAGGTTGTTTGTACCAACAAAAATGTTACCGCGGTTATCGTAAGCCATGAAGAACTTCAGAATGTCCAGAGAGTTCCTCTCGTGAATGGTGAAGCATATGTGGAAGTGCTCTCCGAAAATGCTTCGATCATATTTGAGGACAGAAATGGAAACAGATATGCAGGTTCTATTCCTTATCATTTCGAAAGGATAGTAGATGAGAAGGCTTACATGCCTATCTGCAGGGAGTACAGTCCACGTGATTACAGAGTGCTTCTCTATAATTATGAGAGCCTGGGACAGTTTACTTATAAGAGTGCAAAGGAAGTAAATGCTGCCAGAGAGATAATCCAGTGCGAAGAGATATCCTATGACTACAAGCAGCAGGCATGTCTGAATATCATAGAGTATTATCATGAGAATCTTGATACAGATGTTCTTATTAAATATCTGAACAGACTTGATATCGAGTATCTGACTCATGCAAATGCGAGAACAATCATTACATATCTCATTGATATGAACATGTTTGATAAAGCCTTCCAGGCAGTTAAACTGTATGGTTTTAACGAGCTGGATGTAAACGAGCTTTACAGACTGGCAGATTACGGTGTTACGGACTCAGACGGCTTCATGAATGAAGACCTGATGTCCATATGTATAAATCTTTATAAGACAGGAACAGTAAATGCAAATATCCTGGGTTACCTGGTATCCAACTTCAAGGGAAGTCTTGAAGAGCTGGCAGATCTTTTCAAGCTGGCAAAGGACAAGGTGACAGACATAGGACCTCTTGCAGAAAACACACTTGCCCAGATGATGTTTGCAAATACATTTATCGAATATATCTATGATGTATTCCATACCTATTACAGCGGCAGAAGCAGAGGGCTTGTTGTTAAGGCTTTTACAAGGCTGTCGGCACATAATTACCTGGTAAATGACGAGCAGGTTCCGAATTCCATATTCGATGCTCTGTTCCAGGAAGTGATTAAAGGAAATATAGATGACGAGATATCCACTATGGCACTGCTGCTTTATTTCAGCAGGCTGGAAAGATTTACCGATGTTCAGCGTAACTGGATAGAGGATAATGTGGAGAAATTCGTAGATGCAGGAAAGATGCTTCCGTTCTTCAAGAACTTCAGTTCATTCCTCAGACTTCCTCAGGATATATTCCTGAAGACATATCTTGTTTACAAGAGTGAAAGAGAGAGACAGGTATTCGTCAAGTATAGTTTTGATACCGGTACCAGAGGAAAGCAGAAGACTGAAAGAAGACGTATGGAAGAGGTTGTTAGTGGCGTTTACGTACTTGAATTTGTGGTCTTCCATGGTGAGCGACTTGTATACTCCATCGAGGATGACCCGAATGGAAATGCAAAAATAGTCGAGAGTGATGTTCTCAAGAAGAAGACATTCTCCAATAAGAACCTCAGCCGCTTCGAACAGATAAACTCTATGCTTGTTAAGCAGGAGATGCGTAAGGATAAGGAACTCCTTGAAGAGCTGGATGTTTACATCAATACGGTGCACCTGTTTGAAGAGAACCTGAAGATTTTGTAACTTATCATAACAAAAGGAAAGTCGAGCGAAGCGAGACCTTACTTACGGAGGAATATAATGGCAGAAGTATTTTATATAGGAATGGATCTGTGTTCAGATTTCACACAGCTGTCCTACTATAATGATATAAAAAGAGAGCCGGAATCGGTCAGCCAGTTAAATAATAAAGAAACATATCTTATGCCAAATATCCTTTTCTACAGTACGGATACAGAGCACTGGTATGTAGGTGGCGAGGCTTCTGAGGCACGTTTTAATGAAAACGGTACAGTGGTAGATGGTATATTTGAAAATATTGACAGTGACGAGGTCATAACCGTTGCCGGAAAAGAATATACCTATCAGTCGCTTTTCATGATGATGGTAAAGCTTCATATAGATACATTTCTCTACAGGTATGAAACTGCAGAGATAAGGAAGCTGGTCATATCCATAGAAACCTTTGAACCACATATATTCCAGCTGCTGAGCGAGCTTTATAAGGATATGGGAGTTGAGAAGGAGACGATAGAGATAACCAGTCATCTGGACAGTGGACTTTACTACATCTTTAATCAGCCTTCGGAGCTGTGGAATAACAGCGTGGCTCTTTATGATTACAGTACTGATGGACTGAATTATTACAGGATAGATATATCAAAGAATAAGGATCCGAGATCCATAACCGTTATTCATGAGGATTATACAGAGCAGATGTCTCTTTCCAGATATGGAAATGATACCTATCAGATGGATGTGGATTTCGCCAAGATAGCAGAGTATGAGGGCAAGAAAGCCTATATATCTGCAGTATTCCTGACGGGAGTCGGTTTCTCAAATAAATGGATGAAGAAATCAACAAATGTGCTCTGCCAGGGACGAAGAGTTTTCGTAGGTCAGAATATCTACACCAAGGGTGCCTGCTACAGAGCTGTTGGAGGAGAATACAGGAAGTTCTACGATGATTACTTTGTAGAGACCAGAGAAAATGTACTCTCCGATATAGGTATAACCCTTGAGGATGAAAAGGATACATTTGTTCCTATCATAACAGGAGGCAAGCAATGGTATAATACCGCGGGTAAGCTGAATGTTATCATGGATGATACGGAGAAGATCACTATAGTTTATCATAACCGTAAGACTGACGAGGAGAAAAGAGAAACTGTCAGGATAAATGGACTTCCCAAGAGACCAAATAAAACTACAAAGCTAAGCCTGGAGGTGGAGTTTGAGAGTCCGAAGGAAGGAGCGGTCATTATCCGTGATATGGGCTTCGGAAAGATGTTTCCTACTACAAATAAAATATACAGAAAGGAGTTCAAGCTGTAATGTCAAAGATTATATTATGCTCTGCCAAGGTTGCTGAAACTCCTTTCACATTTCTGAATACCAAGGTAGAAATATATACATACGAGGAGCTGTGCTTCTATATCTATAACAACACCATGCTGATAAGTAAGTCGGCTCTTTCAGATAAGCTCTTTAACTGGATAAGAGAAGAGCTGGGAATGGAAGAACTCGCTGACAAGCTGGTAGGTATGATGAACAAAACTACCTATGCTCAGGATCTGCTGATAGAGATTCTCAGCGAAGGTGATTATTACACCCTCGAAGAGATAAAGAATTATGCTGAGGCATGGCAGAAGTATCGCAAACTCGATAAGCTGCAGAGGGCGAAGCTGAAGGCAGATGGATATCTGGCCTACAGAAGATATATCAAGGCTGCTACATTTTATGATGATATACTTGATGAGATTGATGAAGACAGAGACCCCATATTTGTCGGAAACATCTATCATAACAGAGCAGTTGCGGCTTCTAACAATATGGACCTTGAAGATGCAAAGAAGTATTTCATGAAGGCTTATGAGCTGAATGAAAATATGGATTCACTGAAGAGTTATTTCTATATCGTCGCCCTTACATCAGATACAGCGACTCTCAGAACAGAAATCAGAAATCAGGGACTGCCTGATGATTTCTTTGAGGATATAATGCATGAAATCGGTGAGTCGAAGGATGACGTCAGAGAGATGACCATCTTTGCAATGCTGCAGAGAGCTGCATATAACAAGATGAACAAGGATATGACGGACTACGATAAGAGAATGGATATAATTCTCAGTGAGATTAAGGATGACTTCAGGGAGCAGGCTATATAAGGTCAGTTAAGCTCTCAGTCACCTGCTAAAGCAGATGCCTGAATCGCTAAGTGAACAGACCCGCAACGTCCCCATGAGGAAGTTTGTAAATAATCAATATAAATTATGAACTTGTATGTAGAATACTATTTTTACATTAAATAACTATAAATATGGAAAGAAAGTGAGAAAACACATGAGTAAGGAACTCGAGAAGAATTACAACCCCGAAGAGATAGAAGGGAGACTATATAAGAAATGGGAGAAAAATGGTTATTTCCATGCTGAGGTGGATAGAAGTAAGAAACCTTTCACCATCGTTATGCCACCTCCAAATATAACCGGACAGCTCCACATGGGACATGCTCTTGATAATACAATGCAGGATATCCTTATTCGTATGAAGAGAATGCAGGGATATAATGCGCTCTGGCAGCCTGGAACTGATCACGCTGCTATTGCTACAGAGGTCAGGGTTATTGAAAATCTTAAGGAACAGGGAATCAGCAAGGAGGACCTGGGACGTGAAGGTTTCCTTAAACGTGTCTGGGACTGGCGTGAAGAGTATGGTGGACGTATTGTAAATCAGCTTAAGAGAATGGGATCATCAGCTGATTGGGACAGAGAACGTTTCACAATGGATGAAGGCAATAATAAAGCCGTAAATACAGTATTTAAGAAGCTCTATGATAAGGGCTGGATTTATAAGGGTTCCCGTATCGTTAACTGGTGTCCTGTTTGCCAGACAACTATTTCTGATGCTGAAGTTGAGCATGAGGAGCAGAACGGAAATTTCTGGCATATTAATTATCCTGTAG
>CACZOE010000034.1 GCA_902782695.1 uncultured Lachnospiraceae bacterium
AACCTTTGCCTCGAAGCTTTCGCCTTTATTCGTAAATTCTATCTGGCTCTTTTCCGGTCCCGGTACGTAGGCTTCTCTTCCGTATACCAGATCCTCTGCTGCAAGAGCCGCACGTCTTCCGACCTCTTTTTTGTTTGTTGGATGGAGGTCATTAAATTCTCCCAGATCATAGGCCTGGATCATAGCTGTGCGAGGAAGCTCGGTACATTTTCTCTGCTCCTCTGTAAACAGTGAACGTCTGCCCCAGTAACCATGTCTGTTGCCATCATTAAATGCAGCCAGCTGAACGAACATAAATGGCAGAGTTTCATCTCCCCAGAGTTCTCTCCAGTCATTTATCACAGCCTCGAATTCCTCTTTATATGTGGCATAATCGTCAACATTTGACTCGCCCTGATAGAAGAAGAAGCCCTTACATTTCTGTCTTCTGAGAGGATAGATCATGCAGTTATATACACCTGTTGCTTTGTAGGAGAAAAATGTAAGATTTTCGATAAACGGCATCTCCTTTGCCACAATGTATTCCCACTCGCCCTCCAGTGAGACAGTAGTTCCATCCGGTCTTTTTATCATATATTCCTTACCCGGCATGAAACCGCCTTCTTTTCTGAATACCAGAAGTCTGATCTCTATTACATTTTTACCTTCCTTCAGAATGCCCTTAGGTACCCTGTATATTCTCGGAGGATAGAGATAACCTGTCTCTCCTACGAATTCTCCATTCACATATACCTTGTCAGAATCAATGAGTGCACCAAGATAGAGCTTGCAGTCATCCTCACTCCAGCCTGCAGGAAGCTCAAATTCCTTCCTGAAATAAATAGCCAGGCATCTGCCTCCGAGAGGTGTTCCTTCAAAGAAGCCCGGTACGTTAAATGTACCACTCTCGTTATTTGAAATGTCCTGTGAGAAAGAACTGTCAGCATCCTCTCTCCATTTCATATCACCTTCTGCTTCGGTCTTTATGGTATTCTGTACCCACTCATCGTTACCACACTCTTCATACTCCTTTACATGCATGCCCAGCTTACGCATAGTCTTTTCTGAGCACCAGGACTTTATCGGAGTACCACCTATGGCAGTATTATAAATTCCTACAGGTACATTTTCCCTTCTGCTTATCTCATCAGCAGCAAAATATGCAACTGCCCCGAAATCCAGTATCTCCGGGTAGATCGCATAGTTCCAGCTGCCGCCTTCATTTATTTCCTCGGTATGATGGAAATTAAACTTTTCCTGTATCTTGAAAAAACGAATCCTTTTGTTATCAGTGGCCTTTATCTCTTCCTCGTATCTCTCCATCGTACGATTAATGGGGAGCTCCATATTGGACTGGCCGCCACATACAAATACATCTCCGTAAATGATATCATTTATATAGACTTTATCTGTGCTGTCTATGATAGTAAGGGTGTAGTTTCCGCCCGCAGGAAGAGATGGCAGACTTCCTTCAAAATATCCATCCTCACCAGCGTTAACGGAGGTTTCAAAATCCCTGTCATTTCCTTCATCATCAGTTCCCGTCATTTTTATGATTATTTCACCTTCACCATATCCCCAGACAGTATTTTCATCTGTGTCTCTCTGAAAAACCATTCTGTCACTGAATATACTTGATAATCTTATCATGCTCATACCTCATTTTCTAAGTTTTCAAAACACATATATTTATCCTAAAAGCTTCTTAAGTGCAGCACGTACTGCTCCGGGACCTTCCAGCATCTCATCGAGATACTGCTTTATCTTTTCTCCCAGATTTCCTGTTTCCAGAATATTCAGTCCAAAGAGTTCTTCTTTACTGAGTATCCAGTTGACTCCGGACATATCCCTTTCTTTATCACCCAGCTTTATACCATCCAGCGCTGACTTCACTACATCCAGCATAGGGTCAGGACTCAGCTGCATCTCATTTCCATTATCATCTACACCAGTCAGATATCTGAGCCATGCCGCGATAACAAATGGAACTATCTGCATTTTATCAACATCGCCCTTATTATTATAGCCTCTGATTGTCTCTCCAAATCTGATAGCCAGCTTCTGACTGGTATCCGTTGCAATCCTCTGAGGAGTATCCGGAAGGTATGGGTTCGGAAGTCTCTCTTCAAGAACCTCTCTTATAAAATCCTCCGGCTTTATAATTCCCGGGCTTATCACTACAGGCATACCCTCATCTCCCAGTCTGTATACCAGGTTCTTCAGGTCACTGTCCTGCATTTCATCGGATATTTTAGTATATCCCAGAAGACATCCCAGCACAGCAAGAGCTGTGTGAAGAGGATTGAGACAGGTCATGACCTTCATTTTCTCGGCCTTATTTACCGTATCCCTGTCTGTCATATAGACACCTGCGTTTTGCAGCACAGGTCTTCCATTTGGAAATGAATCCTCGATAACCAGATACTGAGGAATCTCAGCATTCACGAAAGGAGCGATGTAGGTATGTCTTCCTGTTATAACCGGATCCATAGCCTCTATTCCCAGACCCCTCAGTTCTTCAGCAATACTGCTGTCCGGTCTCGGAGTTATTTTATCAATCATGCTCCAAGGAAAGGAAACTTTCTCTTCATCTGATATATAATCTACAAAGCCTTCGTCAGCAAAGCCTCTCTTCTGCCATTTCTTAGCTACAAATGTAACACCCTCTTTAAGCTTCTGGCCATTCTGACTGCAGTTATCCATACTAACCAGCGCGATAGGGAAGCCCCCTGCCTTGAATCTGGCTAAAAGCATGGCAGTCACCACACCCATAGCTGTTGTCGGTGCCGATGGTCCGGCTGTAATATCAGCATCTATGACTGAAAGAACATTTCCGGAAATATCAGTACATGCGTAACCCTTTTCTGTGATTGTAAAGGAGATGAGCTGAAGCGACTCTTTTGCAGCGATCTCCATCAGTTCCTTCAGATGATTCTCGTCTGCCTTTATAGCACTGGCAATACCTGCAGTCACCTTCTTCTCACTGTTGCCATCAGATCTAAGTCCAACTGAAAGAGTAAGCATATCATAAGGCTCATATATCTTATCTATTATCTCACCATCAAAACAGTCAGTAGCCACTATTCCTGTGGACAGTTCACCGTTTCCGATAAGAGTATCAGCCAGGCCCGCTATAAAGCCTCTGAATATATTTCCTGCTCCAAAATGTACCCACTGTGGGGCTTTTTTCGTATTCTCCCTGACAGCCTGTATATCATATTCCGGAAGCTTTATCCCAGCTGCCTCCCAGGCTGTTTTATCATCTTTTATACCTTGTAATGTAAGCTTCAAAACTTTTACCCCTCTTAACTAACTTTTATCCAGCATGTCCCATGCACCCAGGATATACATGATACCCAGTGCTCTGTCATAAAGACCGTAGCCCGGACGACATTTCTCTCCCCAGATATGTCTGCCATGATCCGGCCTTATATATCCATCAAAACCGGCGTCGTGATACGCCTTTATAATATCCAGTATTCCCACATCTCCGTCACAGTCACGATGAGACGCCTCGCTGAAATCTCCATTTGGGAAATGTTTCACATTTCTGATATGCGCAAATGCAATTCTGTCTGCATGCTTCCTGACTATTTCAGCTACATTGTTCTTAGGATTTGAACCCAGGGAACCACTGCAGAGTGTCAGGCAGTTATACGGATCATCAACCATGGACAGGAATCTGTCTACTGAATCAGCATCCACCAGGAGTCTCGGAAGACCGAAGATATCCCATGGCGGATCATCCGGATGTATGGCCATTTTTATTCCGGTCTCATGACAAACCGGCATCAGTGCTTCAAGGAAATATTTCAGGTTTTCCCAAAGTGTTTCCTTATCAACCTTTTCATATTTTTTAAAGAGTTCCTCCAGGATAGCCATTCTCTCCGGCTCCCATCCAGGCATGGTGTAGCCCTTACATTCCTTCAAGATGTACTCAGCCATTTCCTGTGGACTGCTCTGTATCTTATCCTTCTCGTAATAAAGAGCGGTAGAACCATCCGGTAATGGATGGAAAAGATCTGTTCTTGTCCAGTCAAAAACCGGCATGAAATTATAGCAGACAACCTTTACTCCAAAATCTGCCAGATTGCGGAGGGTCTTCTTATAATTCTCTATATACAGGTCTCTGTTTTCTCCTGCTGTTTTAATATCATCATGTACATTTACAGATTCAACAACAGCCATGCCGAATCCATATTCATCCAGTTCCTCTTTTACCTTCTGTATCTCGTCTTTTTCCCAGATCTCTCCAGGCTGCTTATGATGAAGTGCCCAGACTATTTCCTCTACTCCGGGTATCTGCTTTATGTCTGAAAGAGATACAGAATCATTGCCGGTACCATACCAGCGAAATGACATTTTCATATTTTTCTCCTTGTGAGCCACATTTTAAACTAATGCACTTTCTTCAGGTCCCAGATAAGATGTAAGAAGATTCTTTCCCTTTTTAACAAGGATTAATCTTTCCAGTACATTTTCCTCTGCTGTCCCTATAAAACTTATACGGTTAAATCCTTCTTTAAGTGTGATACTGTCATTTATCAGTCTCACATGTGTCATAACTCCATCAGACCAGCTGTTCCAGACTCCGTTTGTCAGATCCTCGGTCACTATATCTATAGCAGCCGCAGGTCCACCGTTCACGCTGTAGCTGAGTCTGACAGGTTTTCCAAATTCATATGCATGGGTAGGCAGCAGCTGGAAGGTAATGTCATACTCTCCCGGATTACTGATATAAAATGCATAATCAGCAGCTGCGTATTCTCCATTTTTATAAGCTCCGTCTCCAGAAGCATACAGCGAAGAAGACTCCTTACCCGTATAAAGCTTTATCGCGTCTTCCCGTCTTCCGAGAGCCTTTACTACTCTAAACTCTTTTCCACCACCACTCTTAGTAGAGGCGTAGTGTGCAGCATCCAGTACGGCCTGACCGTCTCTTTCCACACAGATATAAGCGGCCTGTTCACTGGTTTTAAGAGTTTTTATTTCTTCCACAACTTCGGAATCTATAACCTCCGGAACTACTTCAAAGTTTATCCGGCCTCTGTCATAGACCACAGTTACCACAGGGTTCCCAGCTCCCTCTTCAAGAAGGTTCTTGTCCACTTCAACGGTAATGTATTCTATGGAATTACCGGTTGAAAGTATTCCTTCTGATTTATTTACATTTATTGCCGGTGAGGAAACTTCTATCCTGTAGCTCACTTCCTCTGCACCTGTAGAAGCTACAAAAATAAGCGCCGTCTGTTTATCTGCAAGAGCATTTCCCGTCAGATAATTTCTGATATAAAGACGTTTTCCCGTCCAGTCCATTCCGGCAGTTGCGCCTTCTTCTCCGAGAGTTCCGGCCATTAGAGCCGCTCCTCTGGTAGGTACGATTTCTTCAATGACAGGATAGGCAGCTTCCTCCGAATTCCAGTTCTTAAATCCGATATGCTCTCCAAGTCCGAAGCCGTACCATTTACCTTCTGCAGCGTCATGAAGCTGCTGGGTAAGCTCTTCATCTCTTATAAGTGCCTGTCTTATCAGGCGGGCATATTTATTTGCTGCAACAGCTCCTATAGAAGCAAAGTAATGATTAAAGCCTCTATATATCCAGAGCTTCACCAGGTTCATTCCTGCCAGCATGTTATAGGATATCAGCTCTATATAGGCATTCCTGTAGCCATCAGGACATTTTTCCTCAAGCTCAAGGCATACCTTTTCTATAGCTTCAGCCTCAGCCAGTATTTTTGCAGCCTCATAATAATTCTGAGGATGATAAACCTTATCACTTAAATGTTCCGGTCGCCTGTTATGAATAAGTCTGTTATACCGGTTATATACGTCTGTAAGTCTGTCTATATCTTCTTCTGAGAAGGCTCCACCAAACTGTTTCTTCATCCAGCCCAGCAGATAATCCTTCGTAGTATCCGGAGCCGATATACCCCATTTATCATAGTCATATGCCAGATCCAGAAAATATGAAAGAGGCATTTCCTGAAGTCCCAGGTCGCCAACATTTACTATCCAGAGCTCACGGACGCCCTTCTCATAGGCTGTGCACATTTCCTCCCAGACCTCGGGAAGATAGGTGCAGTTAATCCATTCATAGGATATGGGTTCTCCATGATAATCGAAATGATAATACATTCCGAAGCCGCCCTTATGCTTTCTCATTTCATCATCTGGAAGACTTCTGACATAACCATGGTTATCATCTGTCAGCATGAGGATTACATTTTCCAGGTCCTCATTATTCTGCAGACCTTCTGTTTTTTCATCACCGTAATAGTAAGCTTCAACCTCTTTATAAAGAGCAATCATTCGTGGAACCCTGTCCAGATCAGGATTTACCTCTTCGGCAATCAGCTGATTCTGTGTCTTCAGAACGTCCTTTATCAGGTCAATGTTATCCTTCAGGGTAGCTTCCTTTCCAAGGATCATTGAATCCGCCTCACCGCGCATTCCCACGGTGATCACATTTTCCAGATGACCATT
>CACZOE010000035.1 GCA_902782695.1 uncultured Lachnospiraceae bacterium
CGCAGTACGAAACGCTTTATATTTTTCGGTTCTCAAACTTTCAATAACCGTCCCCCTTATAGATCCCCAGGCTTTTCTGGATAGTTCCGCTATCTGCATGGCATTTTGGTAATATTCATTAGCCCGATTCACTTTATCAAGATGAGGTTTTCTTAAAGCCTCAACCTCTTCTATAGTACTTGTATTACTCAGTTTAACATATTCCGGAACCTTTGAAAAAACAGGCTTTCCGGTCTCCTCCAGCTTATGCTTATCGTCTACTCTATAATCGGTATTTCTAAGCTTTTCACTAGGGGTTTCATACTCATTCAAATATTTTAATGCTACGTCATAAGGCATGTCCTTTGTCTTAATATATTCAAGTATATATTTATTTTGGGGGGTATGAGCAACTATGTCCTGATACTCATCATATATGGGTATTTTTTTTCGCGTCTTATCACTCGATTCTCGCATCAATTTTTGCCACTTTGGATGTGACGTAACGGCAGTCTGAAATAAAAGAGTTGCATTAATACCCGAACTAAGGTCTCTTCCCGGTTCAGTCTGATATACAACTATATCAGTTGCTGCAGCCGAGACAAATTTTTCATCATCTTTTTTAATCTGAAGTTCTTCTACCTCACCATTTCTTATCTTATCCTTCCACTCCTCAACCATAGTACCGACTTTCAGCTGAGCATCAGCATAGACCTGCTTCAGCGCACGTCCAAAGCCCAGGATATCCGCTTTCTTCTCCAGAAAATCCTTATCACCTGCTTCAGGGCTATCATCATACTGCACCATCTTCTCACAGAACATTTCATAGCCCTGTCTTTCAGCTTCATATGACTCATCAAAAAATAATTTATTATGAATATCCAGCGCATACCTCGCCATCTCCACATACTTTTTCTCTTTCAATAATTTCTGAAACTTGTTATAAGCCTCCATTGTTCTTGGATCAAAATTCTCAACTTCCTTTGCCATGATATGACTCCTCTCTTATATGGTCTCAACGCACATTACGATGTGGGTGTCAAAATTACCTTTTGACACCATATGTGCATATTTTTCACTATGGTGCTATTGTAAAGCCTTCAGTATAACAAATGCGCAACACTTTCAAAGAAAAACGTCAATCCCCCAAAAAATCCTTTTTTCAAAAATTTTTTTATTCTCAAAACTAGTTTTTCGTTTGTTGCTGTTTTGTTATGCTTTATAAACTATACTGATACGTAGTTGATAAAATAAAATTTTACAACCAGAGATATTTAATAACTCTTAGGTCACATATATAGATGGAGGAAATGTCTATGCCAGCAAAACTTAGAGATTCATATAGTGCTCAGGAATTAAGGCGAATGGGTAATATAGGTGACTTTGTAATAGAAAACTTTCTGAAGGATTCTCTCAGTGAGCAGGAACAGATTCGTCTTAAACTCAGACTGAATACATTTTACTATTTAGAGAATCACCCTCAGATGACTGCTTACTACAAAGAAAAGTATCCTGAAATGATAGCTCTGATTAATAATGATCCTAATAAAATACTAGAGCATTACGACCAAAAAGAAATAACTCATCCCAATAAAGTTCTAAATGATGGAGGCAATTCCATAAACAGCTACTTTGATGATGATGCTTTCGAACAACCAATCGCTGATATGGTTAAAGCGGTTGAGGAGCTTTCCATACATATGGATGAATACCTGAAGAAGGAAAAGCTGACTGAAGCACAGCTCGGATATTTTATGGCATTCAAATCCGCAATTGATGCATTAAAAACAGGTGGCAGCTATAAGAATCAGATGCAGGACAATAATATATTATTTAATGTCGTTAACGAAGGTCTCGCTGATTTTACTCTGAACAAGGGAAACCTGGAGCCTTTTTATGATAAGAAGACTAAGGAGCTTTCTTTTGATCCTGTGGATAACGACGAGTTCAACTGGAAAGATGCTATTGATTCTTTAAATGGTTCTCCTCTTCAGGAGTCTTACAAAAAAGCCTATAACGTTGCCTCAAAATGGGAAACCTTAAAACAGGGTGGTGACGCCTACCGTTCAGAGCTTATAGCACTGTACGATGACTTCGCTCGTGGAGCAAGAAAACGCTTCTCCATGTCCCAAGCAGCGTTTGATAATGTTCATGAAAAAGGATATCTGCAGAACGACTACTCTGGATTCGTTTCAGGATCCAGGGCACCTTACAATATACAGTTTGAGGCTGAAGCCAGAAGTCAGCTTCTTAAAGCAGGATACCCTGTGTCAGATATATCTGTTCTTTCACAGGTTTATATGCGTTTTAAAGCTATAGAAAAAAATGCATCGATGATACAGACTCAACTGGAAAATCCAGAAGAAACTATCAAGAATAATAGAGAAGCCTGGGAACAGCTTATAGCACCTGGTGCTATAACTCCTGCTGTAAGAATCGGACGCATCAAAAACCTGGCAGGTTATTTACTTATAAATGATAAAGTACCAGAGCTTTCCAGCGCTGTAAACGAAAGAGCAAAGGCGAAGCTTAACCCATTTGAAGAAAGAGCACTTTCAGGAAATGTAAAAGATTTCTATGATGCCCTTTGTGCAAAAAATGTAGATCCTGACCTGATGAAATCTTCTGATGAATTCAAGGCTATGAAGGAAACTCTTAAGAAGCTCAGCGAAGTGGACAGAGGACGAAATCCGGAAAAATATGAATTTCTCAAAGAGAAGGCAATCAAGGATACAGAGAAATATCTGAAGTACAAGCAGGAACAGATGCGTGAAACAGGCAAGAAACATAAGCGTTCCGAAACCGAGGCACTCAGAGTAAATACTGCAGTTTCCATACTTGATGGACTTAAGAGAATAGATAAGCAGGACAAGCGTTCCAGAGATCTGACTGATAAAAGAGTAATGGTAGATGATAAAGTAAATTTCGAGACTGCCAAAGAACTGCACGATGCCATAACTGTGCTGGACGCAGGTCGCAGTACGTTAATACAGCGTATTAACTATATAAAAGATTCTCTTCGCAGTACTCAGAATGATATTGATGCCATCTGGGAAAATGGTATCAAAAGTGAGGGGTCTCTTTATTATCAGAATATGTCCAGATGTGTAAAGAGATGCAGCGAACTTCTAGAAGATCCTTACAGTAATCATACAGAAATTAAAGAATCTCTCGAAGCACTTGAAAAAGCTGCTAAAGCCTATAAGAAGGATAAAGAAGGTGTATTTACCAGCCCGCCGACAGAAGGTGATGCAGGTAACAGATATAAAGCAGCTAAATATATGACAGAAAATATACCCGCCATGATAACAGCCTATAATAATATGCTGAAGGGTCTGGACAATCTGAAGAATAAAGACTCTGTTCCTTATAAAGAGCTGCCACTTGCAGACCTGAGAACGGCTAAAGAGCAGGTACATAACAAATTCCCACAGGAATTCGAAAATGCAGCAGCAAACGAAAAGGATCAGCCAAAATATGATTATTTCAAAATAGCTGAACAACAGGCTAAAATCCATAAAATGATAAAGAAATTTAATCCATTTATGGCTGACAATTATAACCCTGAGAAGAATGTTGATTACTACATCAACCTTAAACCGGGAATGAGCACCTCTGAACTGGCCAATGCATATATGACCAAGAAATATCTGGATAAGCTTTATAAACCAGGAATCACAAAGGAAACTCTGGATGAGCTTGCTGATGATATCGATACAGGTCTTCTGAATTTGGAAGCCAGTCATCTGGCTAAAAGCCCCGCATTCAAAAAGACAGTATCTACATATCCTGAAAGAGCCTACAGTAACTGGGAGCAGATAGATAAACGAGCTGATGAGCTGATCAAGAAATTTGAGGATAATGTCAGCAATATGCTGAACTCCAGACCTACGAATAAAGATAACCCTGAAGGTCAGCCGTATGATAATATGTATCATTATGCAATGGCAGGCAGTAACGGCACCTACTATAGCAGATGTGCTGAAGCTATTGTGAACTGGATGCTTGTAATCCCTATGGGTAGAACTATAACTGAAGCTATTGCCGCCGACAGAAGCGCAAATCCTGATGATATAGTTAACACACTCAAGGATAACGTTACAAAATACCTGGTTAATGATAACAAAAAGTTTCAAAAAGGTCTCAAATTTTACATTGACGATTTTTCAGAAACCGAGAAACTATATAAGCATATGTTAAAATCATATCAGAAGAATGAAAAGGATAGAGCCAGAGAAGATATGGCGATTAATATTCCTGAGAGAAACTCTCTGAATGCTAACATTAAAAATGACAATCCTAACAAGGTAAATAATCCTATGATAAAGTAAGAGCAAATAACAAAAACGAAAAGTAA